>SFHY01000012.1 GCA_004556255.1 Lactobacillus delbrueckii | reverse complement strand
TAGTATAAGAAGCATAGACGAGCTGAAAGAACTTGTCTATAACTCATATTTCTTATATTTTTCTTTCCCTGATATACACAACATACATATACACTACCTAAGAAGCAGCTAGCCAGTAACAGCTGCTTTTTTGGTATCCAGAGATATTTTTTATCGTACAAAATGGTCGTTATAGCTTTTTTTTATAATATATATGCGTAAAGCTTTTGAAAAACGACATTAAAAGATATTAAAAAGGCTTGCACATGAAAATAGAAATGTTTATCCTTAGAGTTAGCGGTGATTGTATTAGTTGGATCTTAGGCTGAACTTGTAAACAAAGAGCCTTTTTTGGAGACGAAAGGGAAAGAAAGAGAAATGCAAGAAGAAAATAAAAAGTGCAAGCTTGAATACCAAGCTTATTTGCCCTACGCCGCCCTGCTTATGCTAGCGGCGTATTTCTGTTACCGGCAGATGCGGACGGGAAATATCATCATCGGGTCAGACACGATTTTCCACTACAACCGCTTCTATGAAACAGCCCAGCAGATCAAGCACGGCAACTTCAACTGGTTTATGACCATGTACGGCTTCAGTCATTCAGGCCGGGTGATCAATGCCCTGTACGGGCCGCTTTTTGCCTATGCTAATGGCCTGCTTATCTTAATCGTCAAGACCTGGTACCGGTACCAGCTGGTCAGCTCCTTCATCGTTTACGCGGTTGGGGGGATTGGCATGTACCGGGCCCTGCGCCGCTTTGCCAGCCGGCGGTCAGTCGCTACGCTTTTGGCCGCGTTTTACATGACGATCGGCTGGCTGCCCCGCTGGCAGGAAGGGACCAACTTCTCCGGCATTGGGGCGGCCATGATGCCTTATGGCATTTTGGTGGCCGCGGACCTGATTCTGGACAGGGAAAAGCCAATTCACTGGGTCAAGCTGGGCCTTTTGATGGCTATCGCCCTGGAAGTACACCTGCTGACGGCTGTGATGTACGTGGCCCTCTTGCTTCCAGCTTGGCTTTACGCCATGGTCCAAAACAAGTGGTCCCGCCAGCTTTGGCTGGAGACCTTTAAGGCGGTCGGCCTGGCCGTCTTGCTATCCTTAAACACTCTGGCCCCGCTTCTCTGGATATCCAAGACCAACAAGCTGGCCGCGCCGTCGACGATGGACATGATGGCGCAAACTCTGCACCTTAGGCACTTTGATATCAGACAGGATCCTTTTAATATCGTTAATTACAGCATGCGGGGCAGCCTGCCTTACTGGCTGGGCTATATCTTTATCGGCCAGCTGGTCTATGCCCTTTGGCAGCACAAAGAAAACGAACTCAACGGCTGGATCAGCCTTTATGGGGGCTTCTGGCTCCTGGTCTCCTCCCGGCTGCTGCCATGGGACAGTATTTCCAACCGGCTTTCGGTCCTGGCCCGCTTCCTCCAGTTCCCGTCCCGCTTTGTCTGCCTGGCTTACCCCTTGATCTTGCTGGGGATGGGGATGTCGGCGGAAATCATGCTGAAGAAGTCCAAGCATTGGTCCTGGCTGGTTTATGGCCTGACAGCTCTCTCCCTAATCATCACTAGCAACAGCCTGGTCTACTACATGAACGTTGACGCCTGGAATGGCTATTTAGACAATGTCGCGCGCAATGCCATCACCAATTTTGGCCATGAAGTTACTGATCCGGACAAGCCCAAGATCAAATGGACCAAGTCGGGCCTGATTGCCTTAACTCCGGCCCGGAAAAATGCTATTCGGCAGGCTAACGCGGCCACGCACTCTAAAGACCTGCATAAATTTTTGGCCTTGACCAAAAAGCCAATCGCCGACTACCTGCCGGTTTATAAGTTTGACCCTAAGCCGGTCATTACCGGCTGGTCAGATGCCTACAAGAACATGGAATACTGGCAGGTGCAAACTGACAAAGCGGCTAGTTCCTACAATAAAACTGTTTTGAACAAGAAGGTCAGAAAGCCGCTCACGATCAGGGCGGTTAAGGGTGGAAGAATCAAGCTGACCTGGAAGAGCAAGGGCAAAGAGAAGCGGCTGCCAGTCGTGACTTATGCTCAGTCCAAATTGACGGTCAACGGCAAGGTCTTGCCGAAGTATGAAAAGAGCCGGATTGGCGCTCCCCTGGTGGCCAGCCAAAAGGGCAAGAACGTGGCCTACCTGGAATTCGTGACTCCTTTCTGGATGAAGCTGCTTTTGGCAATTTCCCTGCTGTCCTGGCCGGGCTTTATCTGCGCTGGATTAGGGTTTAAACTTAAGGGGAAGCAAGCAGAAAGGGAAGAAAAGAAGTAAAAACATGAAAAAGATTTCAATTATCGTGCCTTGCTACAATGAAGAAGCGGCCTTGCCCCTTTTTTATCCAGTAGCACATGAGGTGCTGGAGAAACTGCCCGACGACTACGAGCTGATTTTTGTCAACGACGGGTCCAAGGACAAGACTTTGGAAATCCTGCGCGACTTTGCCGCTAAGGATCCCCACGTCTTTTATATTTCATTTTCAAGAAACTTCGGCAAGGAAGCCGCCATGTACGCGGGCTTTGTCAACGCTAGCGGGGACTATGTGGCCGTGATGGACGCTGACTTGCAGGACCCGCCGGCACTTTTGCCGGAAATGATCAAGATCCTGGACTCCGGTGAATATGACAGCGTGGCCACCCGGCGGGAGGACCGGAAGGGTGAGCCGCCGGTCAGAAGCTGGTTTGCCCGCAAGTTCTACCAGATCATCAACAAGATCTCTGATGCTGACGTGGTCGACGGGGCCCGGGACTTCCGCTTGATGAAGCGGGACATGGTCGACGCGATCGTGGAGATGAGCGAATACAACCGCTTCTCCAAGGGGATTTTTGGCTGGGTTGGCTTCAAGACCTACTGGCTCCCTTATGAGAACGTGGAAAGAGTAGCCGGGGAAAGCAAGTGGAACTTCTGGAAGCTGTTCAAGTACGCCATTGACGGGATCATTAACTTCTCCCTGGTGCCCTTAAACCTGTCTTCCTGGATGGGTTTCCTCATGACCGGGGTGTCCTTTATCATGCTGATCGTGATCGTTCTGCGCAAGTTGATCAAGGGGGACCCGGTAGCCGGCTGGGCTTCCTTGATCTGCGTGGTGATCTTCATCGGGGGCCTGGTCATGCTCAGCTTGGGCGTGATGGGGCAATACCTGGCCAAGATCTACATGGAAAGCAAGCGCCGGCCCCACTATATTTCCAGCGAATCAAATATTAAAGACGTTAAAAAGATCGACTAAGGCCGGTCTTTTTATTTTTGTCTACTCTTTGTTGCAACTATAATCTCATAGCAATTATTCTCCGGCATAAAAAACGTTTCAGTATCATTGTTATAACTTTTGTGTCATAATTAGGAGCACTGAAATGAAGGAGCAATTAATGAGCAGGAAGTACAAATTACGCTGGCAGGACCGTGGCATCTTGATTGCGTTTTTTATTTTATTAGCTACGATCATTGCCTATGTGGCGGATAGCAGCGAGCTGGATTACAAAAGAGCCGAGAAAGGCCGGGCCCTGCAGGCGGCCAAACTGGTGGCCAGGTCTTTTAGACCCAGCCTGGCCCAGGCGGACAGCGTCAGCCGGGAGCTGGCCCAGACAACGGTCAATGACCAGGGGCGGGTGACCAATTTTGCCAAAAGAAGCCAGGAGCTATTGAGGATCGATTATGTCCAGGGAAGCTATCTGGTTTCAAAGGCGGGCAATTGGCAGTCCAATTCCGGTGTCAGCCCCGAGCTCAAGCAGGCCTACCAGCAGTTTAGGCAGGGCCAGTGCGGGAAGTATGCCGTGACTAAGAAGTGGACCGTCATGCAAGGACCAGTTACCCTTAAAGGCGGGGAAGCCGGGCTGATTTTTTACCGGCCGGTCTTTGTCAAGGGCCAGCTCTGGGGCTTCGCCGTTGTAGTTGCTAAGGCCAGGCAGCTCTTAAAAGAAAGTCTGGCTAACCTGGACCAAGGGGAGTACAATTACCGGATCTTGAAGAGCCCGGTTGAAAGCAAGAAGTACAGCCTGTTGACCAGGTCAAAGGCGGGCGTTGTCAATCCAGTGGCCTTCAGCTTTAAGCCAACTACTTCCAGCGGGGGCTGGAAGATCTATATTTCACCGAAAACAGGTTGGACTTATGAGGCTAAAGCCCGGAGAATGACGGCTTATACCGCTTTGCTGGCCTTGCTGATTTTTGCCTAATCGCGATCTTGGTTCTGCGTCTGGGCCATATGCGCTTTTTGAAAAAAGAGGCCACGGTTGATGCTTTGACCCAGATCAACAACCGCCAGGGCTTCGATGAAGAGCTGAAGCGGCGCTTGAAGGGGCAGGAGGATGGCAAGTTCACCCTGGTCATGGTCGATGTCGACGATTTCAAGCTTTTTAACGACTTATACGGTCACCAGGTGGGCGATATGGTCTTGAAGCAGGTGGCCCGGGGGCTCAAGGAGGCCGTGGGCGGCCGCGGAGTAGTTGGCCGGACCGGCGGGGATGAGTTTACCATCGCCCTGCTGGGCATGGACGCGGATGACTGCCAGACAGTGATCCAGCGGATTTTGACCGCAGACCATGAAATCGACTACTTTGGCCAGAAGATCAAGTCCAGCCTGTCGATTGGCTACTCGGACAGCCCCCGGCAGGGGAAGAAGCTGGCCAGTTTGATCAGCCGGGCGGATGAGGCCTTGTACGAGGTTAAGTTAAGCGGCAAGAGCGGGGCCCAGTACTATTCCGGGGAAACCAGCAAGCCCCTCCGCTCCCAGCTGGGCTTTACCCTGCACGATATCGCGACCAATATTCCGGCGGCTTTGCTGATCTACAAGCCGGAAAACGGCCGGATTCTCTTCGTTAACCAGGGGACCTTGCGCCTTTTGGGCTATGACAACCAGTGGGACTTTTTTGGTCGGGTAAACACCAAGGCCGTCCATATCGTGGCCCCGCGGGACATGGACCGGGTTGAAGTCTGGCTGAAGAAGTTTACGGATGAGGCAGAAACTGGCGATGTTTATAAATTGACCTACCACGTCATCAGCCAGAGCGGGCAGGAAATCGCCGTTAAGGCCAACTTCAGCATGGTTGACAATCCCCACTATGGGAAGCTGGTCTACCAGACCATGACAACGGCTTAAGGAGAGCAGGAGGAAACGATGCAAACAATGGTTGGCCGTGTCTCTCAAAAGGGACAAATTGTTATTCCAGCTTCAATTCGAAAGAAATTGAACTTGACCAAAGGTAGTGAGGTCACCTTCGAGGTTCAAGATGATAAAATTATGATTAAAAAGCTGCCAAGTGCTTTAGATTGGGCCGATTTGATCGGTCAAATTCCAGAAGAACGCGTTGATTTTGACGAAAATGGCCATTATGATCCTAAGAAGTCACCAGAGTTTCACGACTGGATGGTTAATGGCTAATGCGTCCTTGAATTTATTCAGAAAAATCAGAAGAAATAGTCAAAAGGACATCCGCTAGGATGTCCTTTTTTCGTGCTGTTTTCTACTTTTTTACTCTTCTTCCTGGTCCGTGAACTGGGCAAAGTACTTGTCCAGGTAGACCTTGTAGCTGACGGTCATGATGACGTTGCGGAGCATGGTTTTGTATTCGCCGTGCTCGTGGCCGACGTCGGCCAGCTCGCCTTTAAAGCCGAAGACATAGGCCAGGACGTTTTCCAGTTCATCAACCATGTAGTTGTAGGCTGTCTCGGTGTCGTAGCTGGACCGTTGCAGCTTTAGGGCCTCGCGCAGGTCAGCCAGGGAGAGGACATTTTTGGACACGGCGATAAAGACCAGCTCAGCGATCTGCTGGCGGCTGTAGAGCTTCTTTTTAGGTGAGGTGATCAGGTCGTGCTTGACATAGTTGCTGACCATGGAACTGGTCAGGTGGACGTTTTCCAAGGGGGCCAGGGCCTCATTGATATAAGACGCGGTCTGCTCCAGGTACAGGCCCATCTGGGGCAGTTCCTGGTAGCGGGGCAGGTGCAGGCCGGCCAGGGAACGGGCAATTTTTTCCATAAAAACCTCCTGTCAGCTGATACAAAAGATACAGACAAAATGAAATTTGATCATCCACATTATAGCAAATCAGCTTAGCGGTTTTCAAAAAACTTGACACAAGGACTTTCCTGCTATAGACTTAAGCAAAAGTTTTTAAGAAACCGATGACGAGGATTGTGAAATATGACGATTAAGATAGTAACTGATTCCGGAGCTAACATGACAGTGGGTAACTTGGGCAGCTGCCAGTTGGAAGTAGCGGCCTTGAGCCTGATTCAAGGGGACAAGACCTGGCTGGACGACGCCAGCTTTGACCAGGCGGAATTCAATAAAAGAGCCAAGGACGGGATCGCGGCGTCTTCAGCCTGCCCTAGTATTTCAGCCTGGCTGGACGCTTACGCTGGGGGCAGCGAGATCTATGTCGTGACCATCTCCTCAGTTTTGTCCGGCAGCTACAATTCAGCCGTGCAGGCGGCGAAGATTTACCAGGAAGAATACCCGGATGCCTTGATTCACGTTTTTGACAGCAAAAGCGCGGGTCCTGCCCAGTTTTTGGCGGCGGAAAAGATCGCGGAACTGAAAGAAAAGGGGATGCAGTTCCCGGACCTGGTGGAGAAAGTGACTGACTACCTGGAAAAGCATGTCCGCCTCTTTTTTGCCTTAAAGTCGATGACCAATCTGGCCAACAACGGCCGGGTCAGCCCGGCAGTGGCCAAGATCGCTGGCCTACTCAAAATTTGGGTTTACGGCTGGGCAGAGGAAGGGGAAATCAAGCCCCTGGGCAAGGGCAGAGGGGAGAAGAAGACCCTGGCGGCCCTGCTGAAAACTTTGGAAGAGAAGGACTACAGGGGCGGTCGGATCAAGATCGACCACGCGGACAATTTTGATAGTGCCGCGCAGCTTCACGACCAGATTAGAAAAAAATACCCAGAGGCCAGGGTTGACCTGGGCACTTGCCACGCTCTGTGCAGCTTTTACGCGGAAGAGGGCGGGCTGATGATTGGAGTAGAAATTTAGCATGTAAAAAATCAGCACCGGTCCGGGTGCTGATTTTTTACGTCTTATCGTCTTGTCTAAGTAATGACCAAAGTTGTTAATCGAGCAGATATACATGTCCCGATCCTGGTAGCTGGCCAGGTGGCGGACTTCAATTGAGCCGCGGTCGTCCAGCAGGCCATTGACGACCGCCCTGTCCTTCCTGTCCTTGTCGCTGGCTGACTTGATGCTCTTCCTGGGATTGGTGTAATAGTAGATCCCGGCCTTGATTCCACCGACGGAGTAGTCGCGGAGAACGAATTTCTGCAGCTGTTTGATCTTAGGGATATAATTGATATCGATTGACAGAACCACGGAGTGGTCATCGTTATAGCGGATGACTAAGCTGTCTGGAAAAAGGGCAAGAGCTTGCGGCTGATCTTGATCAAGAAGTGGTCGCCTTTGGGGTAGCTGAAGTGTTCATTATAATGAATTTGCCGATATAAGTAAAAACTGTAAGATGATTTTTATCGATTATAAGATAAAAACTATAAATGAGGTTAGTATATATTAGCACTCTTCCCTCTCGTTTATTAAGCCTTTTCATTGAGAGCTTTCAAAATAATATTAGTGGTAAAAAATAACAAATACTGTAATGACATAGAAAGATACAAATGCGAATTTTATTACTTGGTGACAGCATCTTTGCCCGCAAGGAAGGCATGGATCAACCACGGATCAACTGGACCCTGAAAGAGAGAAAGCTTGACCTGGAAATCGACAATACGGCGGTATCTGGTATTAATTCCGGCGCCCTTTTAGCCCTGTTAGGAGACCTGGCCTTAAAGCGGCCCCGGGCTGACCAGCTTTTCTTAATGGTCGGAGTCAATGACGCGGCCAGTCATAAGCAAGTACCACTAGACCAGTACCGGAAGAACCTCCAGGCTATTGTCTCCGCCCTGGTCTGCTTTTATCCGGGGGGCAAAACCGTCCTGGTCTCCGGGCCGGCGGTGGATGAAGCTAAGCAGCGGGGGCGGACCAACGCAAAACTGGCAAAGTATGCTAAAGTAATGGAGGAAGTCGCGGCTGAATACCAGGTCGCCTATGCCGACTTTTTCACGGCCATGCTGAAGGAGGGAGACCTGAAAGCCCTGTGCCGGGGAGAACTTGACGACGGCCTGCATTTTGGCCCGCGCGGTTATCAATTGCTGGCAGCGGAAATGATGAAGCAGCTGCCCAAGGAAGAGGTTGAACAATGAAGAAGATCTATGTGGTTCGCCACGGCCGGACCTATTTGAACAAGTACCAGCGCCTGCAGGGCTGGTCTGACGCCCCTTTGACTGAAGAAGGGATCGAGGGTGCCCACCGGATGGGGAAGGCCTTGAAGGACCAGCATTTTGACCTGGTGGCCTCCAGCGACTTAAAGCGGGCGGCCGACACCCGGAAGATCATCGTTTCGGAAAATGATAACTGGGAGTCAACCAAGATGACTCAGACCGCTGACTTGCGGGAGCTCTTTTTCGGCTACTATGAGGCCTTCCATGATACGGAAGGGGTAGCGGCGGCCTTCAAGTCTACCAAGTACCCCCGCCTGGTCGACGCGGTCAAGGACGGCTACACTTGGCAGGAAATCGGGGACTTGTTCCACGCGGCTGACCCGGAGGGGGATGCTGAAAGCGGGAGCGAGTTTGAAAAGCGCCTAAAGCGGGGGATCGACTATCTGGTCAACTATGACGAGTCAAAGCGGATCCTTTTGGTTGGTCACGCCTGCGTCATCCACTGCCTGGCCTGCATCTACGGGGGCAAGCATCTCAGAACGGAATTGCCTAAACACAACGAGATGACGGTCCTGAATGTCGATGACAACGGCCAGGTCAGCCTGGAAGAATTTGGCCGGCCGATGTACTGATTTTTGCCCAGCTGGCCTATAATAGGATGTAGGAAAAGTAGGGAAAGATCTATCGAAAATGGTAGGTGAGAAAGATGATTAGTAAAGAAAACAAGTTGCTGATCCGGCGCTATCTTTACGCCATGATCAACATGTACGGCATTATTCCGCTCAGACACGCGTACCACATTTTCAGCCACCAGAACCCCTTGCTCAACATTGACGAGGATGATTTCTGGGAATTCACCATGCTGGACCAGAGTGACCAGGACTACAATATCGCCGGTGAAGGGGAACTGCTGCTGGAAGACCGGGGCGAAGATGAGGATGAGGAGTTCTATCTTTATGGCGACTGGGTTTTGATGGACCTGCCGCAGGATTTCAAGCAGATCAAAAAGCTCCAGCACAACCGCCTCTATTACGTGCCGGAGAAGGATGAATTTTTGCGCCGGGAAAACGAATGGTACTATGAACGGACCACGGCGACGGAAGAGTACCGGCAGTATCTGAAAGACAGCAGACCAGGCCTCAGCGACGACCGGCTAGAAGAAGCCTTCTTTGAGGCGCTGACCCAGCTGCACTCGGTCAGTTACGGCAAGACGGTGGAAGAGACCATCAATGCCGTGCCCCGGTCCCTGCGTCTGATCGGCTTCACTGTAACAGATGAGCAGGAAGACGAACTGCGGGACCTGCTCAGACGAATGCTGGACGGGACCCGGCAGGAGGCTCTGCGGGGGAAGATGTACAAGTACCACAAGCTGCCGACCACTTTGGAAATCATTGAGACGGAAGGCTTGACGCCAGAAAACATCTCTCGGATCCACAGCGGGAAGATCGATGCCATGGAGTTAGTTCCCCAGATCGAACTTAAGCAGCCTGACCTGGCCCAGCAACTGGCCACGATTTACCAGCAGTAAGGCAAAAGAGATAAATTGAACAAAGTAAAAGGCGAGACTCGAAGAAGAGCTTCGCCTTTTTGTCTGCTTTCTAATAGCCGCGGCTGACCTTGCCGGCATAAGTGGTAAAAATCTCTCGCAAGCGCGGGGCTAGGGCAACGACCAGGGCCAGCTTGGCTAAGGTTGTGGGCAAAAAAGGCCAGATAGCAGCGTTAGCCGCGGCTGTAAAAGGCAAATGACTGATCCAGGCTAGCCAGGCCGCACCCATTAGCAGCTGCAAAAAGAGGGCAATCCCGGCCGTCAGTGTCAAATACAGCCGCTTTCCTTTAGCCAGACCCGTGATCAAGGCCAGGGGCAGAAAACCCCAGAGAAAGCCCCCGTTAGGCCCGAAAAGGACGGCGATGCCGCCACTGGCGCCGCTGAAGACGGGCAGGCCGGTGGCTCCTAAAAGCAGGTAGAGGGCGACAGCGCCGGTTCCTAGTTGCCAGCCAAAGGCAGCCGCGATCAAGGGAATCACCAGGGTCTGCAGGGTAAAAGGGACCCCGCCCGGCAAGGGGATCGCCAACTGGCTGCCGATAATGATCAAGGCCGTGGACAGGGCCAAAAGACAGAGCTGAAAAGTATTTTTTCTGGACATGTTTCTCCTCCAATCCAGTAAAACTATTGCTTACTTGATTAATATAGTTTTACTAAGCTTCTTTGTCAATAAAATGTTTTTGTTGGATATACGTATAGCAAAAATATGGGGAAAGCAGGTCTAGTGGCTAAATGCCGGGGATGCTACTAGATATGCACAACTTCCACAGAAATTATCCACAATATATCGTAGTCGCTTGCCAGAGTAAGGCCCAAGATGTGGAAAAGGAGAAAAATGGGGTAAGATAAATTAAAAGCATTTTTTTGCACTGCTTTAGCTTTTTGTCTATAATGGAAACTTAATACGCCTAATAGAAACAAGTAATGTAACAGAAAATAAGGAGGCCACATGCGCTATCAGCAAATTATTCTGGACGTCGATGACACTTTGCTCGACACTGAAGCAACGGTCCACGATTCCCTGGTCCAGCTCTTCAAATCCCACGGCTGGGAGATCAGTGACGAATTTGAAAAAGAATTCCACGCTTATAACCAGGGGCTCTGGCGCCGGCTGGAAAAGGGGGAGCTGACTTTAGACCAGCTTTACGCGGTCATGTTCCCGGATATTATCAAAAAGTACTGCGAGGTTGAAGTCGACGGGATGGAAACGGCTGACGAATTCCACAGCTACTTCCATACGGGCCACAAGCTCCTGCCTGGGGTCAAAGATACCCTCCGCTATGCCAAAAGACTGGGTTACAGCCTGGCGGTCCTAAGCAACGGGGAACAATTTGGCCAGGAGCACCGGCTGGAATTGGCCGGGATCAGACACTACTTTGACCTGGTCGTGACCAGCCAGGAAGCTGGGGTGCAGAAGCCAAACGCGGAAATTTTTGACTACTTCTTTGCTAGAAGCGGCTACAGCCCCAACCAGACGGTCTTCTTTGGCGACGGCCTGTCCTCTGACATCATGGGGGCTGAAAACTACGGCTTTGACAGCATCTGGTTCAACCACCGCCACCGGCAGAAGACCCTGCCAGTCCACCCACTCTTTGAGGTGGACAACTATGCCCAGTTCCAGCGGATCTTGAAAAAAGACTTCGCCCCGACCGCTCTGCGTTAGTTTCCGTTATACTTAAAGTAAGTAGACCTTAAGAAGGATTTTGGGAAAAATGGAAAATTACTTTTTTGATTTCGATGGCACGATCTGCGAATCGCGCCACATCTACGCGGCCAGCGTGCAGAAGGCCTTTGAGGCCCGGGGAGTCAAGGTGCCAAGTACTGAAGACATCTACCAGGCCATGGGGATTCCGATCGATGTCTCAATTGCCCGCTGGGCCCAGGAAGGGCACCGAAGCGACCTGGCCCAGACCCTGTTTGCGGAAAGCATGGCGGAATACGCCCTGCTGGAGGACGACCAGGTCCGCCTTTTTCCTGGAATCGTGAAGACCTTGACCCAGCTGAAGCTGGCGGGCAAGCAGCTCTTCGTCTGCTCCAGCAAGACCCACCCGGAAATTGCCCACAATCTGGAAAATCTGAGCCTGCTGGATCTGTTCGTTGATTTTGTGGGGGCCGATGAGGTGGTCAACCACAAGCCGGCCAGCGATGAAATCGACCTTTTGGTCAAGCGGCATGGTTTGGATTTGAAAGAGTCAATCATGCTGGGGGATGCCAAGTACGATATCCGGATGGGGAAGAATGCCGGCTGCGCGACCTGTGCCTGCACCTGGGGCGCCTTTGACCCGGCCAGCCTGAAGAAGGAAAAGGCTGATTACACGGTCGACTACCCGCTGGAAATTTTGGCGATCTAGGAAAAAGCAAAAAGAAACAATAGAACTATAGAGAGTAAAGAAAAACAGAAAGTGAAGATAAAATGCGACTAATTTCTTGGAATATTGACTCATTGAACGCGGCCTTGACGGGGACTTCCCCGCGGGCGGAAATGACCCGGGGGGTCTTGAAAAACTTGCATGACCTGGACCCAGACGTCCTGGCCCTGCAGGAAACCAAGTTGCCGGCCAGCGGCCCAAGCAAGAAGCACCAGGCGGCTCTGGCTGACCTTTTTCCGGAATACGATTTCGTTTGGCGGTCCAGCATGGAGCCAGCCCGGAAGGGTTACGCGGGCACGATGTTTTTGTACAAAAAGGGCCTGGACCCGGTAGTGACCCGGCCGGAAATCGGGGCACCGGAGCCGATGGACTTTGAAGGGCGGATTTTGACTCTGGAATTCCCGGACTTTTACGTGACCCAGGTCTACACACCAAATGCCGGCAACGGTCTGGTCCGCTTGGGTGACCGGCAGGAATGGGACAAGTGCTACCGGGCCTACCTGGAGGAATTGGACAAAAAGAAGCCGGTCCTGGCCAGCGGGGACTTTAACGCTGCCTACCAGGAAATCGACTTGAAGCACCCGGAAAACAACCACCATTCCGCTGGCTTTACGGATGAAGAAAGAGCGGGCTTTGGCCAGCTTTTGGCGGCGGGCTTCACGGATACCTTCCGCCAGATCCATGGCCAGGTGGAAGGGGTCTACTCCTGGTGGGCCCAGCGGGTGCGGACGGCCAAGGCCAACAATTCCGGCTGGAGAATCGACTACTGGCTGGTTTCCAACCGCCTGGCCGGCCAGGTGGAGAAGTCGGAAATGATCGCGACTGGGGAAAGAGCGGATCATTGTCCAATTTTATTGGAAATTAAGCTGTAATTCGGTTACAATTAGAAGTTAGAGGATGAAAAAACAAAGAATTTTTAGCAAAGAATTTTAGTATAAAGTATATGAGGCGTATGTGTATATGAAGAGATTAGAAAAAGGGGTCATCGCTCTGATCCTGGTCATTTTTGCCGGCACGGCGATTATGGCCTTTAGCAGCGGTGGCCAGAAAGCAGAAAGCAGTTCAGATGCCTTCGATACCTCAGAGTACCGGAAGGCAGTCAAGTCAACCGACAACCACCACTTCAAGAACTTGAAAGTGGAACTGACCGGCAAGAAGAGCAAGATTACTGGCATCCTGCCCAAGTCACTAACTTCGGTCAGCCTGCTCAAGCAGTGGAAGAAGAAGAAGGTTGACTTGAACTTCAAGGCCAGCAAGAAAGACGGCCTGCTTGTCAGCACGCAGAAGGTCGCCTTGCCAACCCCTAAGGGGCAGGAGCTGACCCATGCCTTGACTGGCGAGATCGGATATGATCCAGACAGCGACAAGGTCTTAATTTTTGCCAGCGAAAAAGAATACAAGCAGGGCTTCTACCCGTTGGGCCGCTTGAAGAAAGACGGCCCAAGCTCAGTATCTTTAAGTGCTGGCCAGGACCCGCTGGAATTCAGTTTTACAGATTAAACAAGAAGGACTTTCGTTTTAAGCGGAAGTCCTTTTTCTTTTATCTTGCTTTTGCTTCATTTTGTAAACTATTTACCAGCTTGAAATTTTTTAATTAATTTTACCTTGCACTTTGGACAAACTTGTTTTATTGTTGATTATGAGAAAATAATTGATGACATATTAAAAAGCAAGGAGGAATCTTTGATGAGAAAAGTAGCAGTGATCGGCATGGGACACGTTGGGGCCACGGCGGCCTTTATTCTCTTTACCCACGGGGTAGCTGACGAATTGGTCTTGCTGGACAAGAATGAGACCAAGTGCCGGGCTGAATGGGGCGACTTGCGCGACACCCTGGGCAGAAACGACTTCTACGTCAACGTCAAGTGGGGCGACTGGAAAGAGCTGGCAGACGCTGACTTGATCATCACCGCTTTTGGTGACGTGGCGGCCTCAATCACGACAGGCGACCGGTTCGCGGAATTCCCGATCAACACTAAGAACGCGGTTGAAGTTGGCCAGAAGATCAAGGACAGCGGCTTCAAGGGCGTCATCATCAACATCTCCAACCCTTGTGACGTGGTAACCTCCATCTTGCAAAAGGTGACTGGCCTGCCAAAGAGCCAGGTCTTCGGGACCGGGACCTTCCTGGACACTTCCAGAATGCAGCGGGTTGTCGGGGAAAAGCTGGGCCAGGACCCGAGAAACGTGTCCGGCTTCAACCTGGGCGAGCACGGGTCCAGCCAGTTCACGGCTTGGTCAACTGTTTGGGTCAACAACCGGCCAGCCAAGGAGCTCTTCAATGAAGCAGAGAAAGAAGAAATGGACCGCTTGAGCAAGGACAATGCCTTCATGGTCGGCAAGGGCAAGGGCTACACCTGCTACGCTGTCGCTACCTGCGCGGTCCGTTTGGCCAGAGCCGTCTTCTCTGACGCCAAGTTCTACGGCCCGACCAGTTGCTACGTTGAATCTCTGGGGACCTACATCGGCTACCCGTCAATCGTTGGCAAGCATGGGGTAGAAGAAGTGCCAGTTCTGGACTTGCCAGCTGACGAACAAGGCAAGCTGGAAGCTTCCGCTAAGAAGCTGAAGGACAGCCTGGCCAGCTTGGAATAATTAAAACGATTCTAACAATTCAAAAAAATTTTAGCGCAAGAAAATCCTCCCGGGCGGGAGGATTTTTGTTATAATGAGCCTAATTACAAAAAGTAAGGAAAATAACAGGAGACAAAAAATGACTTTGCACGGTTTGGAAGATACTTACGAATTGGCCAACGGGGTCAAGATCCCGGTGATTGGTTTCGGGACCTGGCAGACGCCAGACGGGGACGTGGCCCAAGAAGCAGTTGAGACAGCCTTGAATGCCGGCTACCGGCATATCGACACGGCCGCGGCTTATGGCAATGAAGCCAGCGTGGGCCGGGCCATCAAGCGTAGCGGTGTCAAGCGGAGCGACTTGTTCGTGACCAGCAAGCTTTGGAACGGGTCCCACAGCTATGAAGGGGCCAAGGCGGCTATTGACGACAGCCTGCTCAAGCTGGACACGGACTACCTGGACCTGTATTTGATTCACTGGCCAAATCCAGTTGCCATCCGGGACCACTGGGCAGAAGGCAACGCGGAAGCCTGGCGGGCCATGGAAGAAGCCGTTCAAGCCGGCAAGATCCGGGCGATCGGGGTCTCCAACTTCCGCCGCCACCACCTGGAAGCCCTCTTAAAAACGGCAGAAATCAAGCCTGTGGTCAACCAGATCTGCCTCAACCCAAATGACTTGCAAGCGTCAGTA
This sequence comes from Lactobacillus delbrueckii, assembly GCA_004556255.1. Taxonomy (GTDB): domain Bacteria; phylum Bacillota; class Bacilli; order Lactobacillales; family Lactobacillaceae; genus Lactobacillus; species Lactobacillus delbrueckii_B. The sequence continues at coordinate 4,996 of SFHY01000012.1, read as the reverse complement.
ACGGCCGCTAACAAGGAATACGGCCTTTTGAGCGAGGCTTACAGTCCTTTGGGCACGGGCGGTCTTTTGGGCAACGAGACCATCAAGGCAGTTGGGGCCAAGTACGGCAAGTCCAGCGCCCAGGTTTTGATCCGCTGGTCCCTGCAGCATAACTTTTTACCACTACCGAAGTCAGTTCACCCGGACTATATCAGGGCCAACGCTGAGGTCTTTGACTTTGCGCTTACTGCAGATGACATGGCCAAGCTGGATGGCCTGCAAGGGATCGGCCAGCCAGTCCTGGATCCGGACCAAGCCGAATTTTAAAGACAAAAGCAAAAAGAACTAAAAGACTTTATAAGAAAGACTATATAATATGCCAAAAAACGAATTGGTGGTTATATAGTCTTTTTGTATATCTCCGGAAAAGCCGAACAAAAATTGCTAAAAATTTTTTCAAAAAAATTTGGCAACGAGTGAAGGCTTACGGGGCTTGAATTCAGCCGATATACAGTTTCTCGTGTTCGCCTGGTTACACAATACTACATCTTGTGTTTCACAGGGAGACTGCTAATATATGGAGTGCTTAAAAAATAATGAGACAAGCAGAAAGGACTTGAGAAGATGAGTGAAGAAATATCGCTCTCGGCGGAATTTATCGACCGGGTGAAAGCGAGTGTAAAACCTCACTGGGGCAAGCTGGGCTGGGTCACCTACAAGCGGACCTACGCCCGCTGGCTGCCGGAAAAGGGACGGAGTGAAAACTGGGATGAAACCGTCAAGCGGGTGGTTGAAGGCAATATCAACCTGGATCCCCGCCTTCAAGACTCCCCAAGTCCGGAACTGAAGCAAAGCCTGACTGAAGAAGCTGAACGGCTCTACAAGCTGATCTACGGTCTGGGCGCGACGCCATCTGGCCGTAACTTGTGGATTTCCGGGACCGACTACCAGAGACGGACCGGGGATTCCTTGAACAACTGCTGGTTTGTGGCCATCCGCCCGCAAAAGTACGGAGACAGCAAGATTGTGCCCAGCTATCTTAGCAAGCAGGAAAAGGCTGTTTCCATGCCCTTCTCATTCCTCTTTGACGAACTGATGAAGGGGGGCGGGGTCGGCTTCTCAGTTGCTAGATCCAACATCAGCCAGATTCCCCGGGTCGACTTTGATATCGACCTGCAGCTGGTGATCGATGAGACCAGCGAATCCTACGATGCTTCGGTCAAGGTCGGGGCCGTCGGCAAGAATGAATTAGTTCAAGATTCTGACAGCATCTACTACCGCCTGCCGGACACCCGGAAAGGCTGGGTTTTGGCCAATGCCCTCTTGATTGACCTCCACTTTGCCCAGACCAACCCGGACCGCAAGCAAAAGCTGATCCTGGACTTGTCTGACATCCGTCCTTACGGGGCGGAGATCCACGGCTTCGGCGGCACGGCTTCTGGCCCAATGCCTTTGATCTCCATGTTGCTAGACGTCAATGAAGTCTTGAATAATAAGGCTGGCGGCCGCCTTTCAGCTGTCGATGCCACTGATATCTGCAACTTGATCGGCAAGGCAGTCGTGGCCGGCAATGTCCGCCGGTCAGCGGAACTGGCCCTGGGTTCAAATGACGACCAGGACTTCATTTCCATGAAGCAGGACCAGGAGAAGCTGATGCACCACCGCTGGGCATCCAACAACAGCGTGGCGGTTGACTCAGCCTTCAGCGGCTACCAGCCAATCGCTGCCGGGATCCGTGAAAACGGTGAACCGGGGATCGTAAACCTGGACCTGTCCAAGAACTATGGCCGGATCATTGATGGCTACCAGGCCGGAATTGACGGGGACGTGGAAGGGACCAACCCTTGCGGGGAGATCTCCCTGGCCAACGGGGAACCTTGCAACCTCTTTGAAGTCTTCCCGTTGATCGCGGAAGAACAGGGCTGGGACCTGCAGGAAGTTTTTGCCTTGGCGGCCCGTTACACCAAGCGGGTAACCTTTAGTCCTTATGACTGGGAAATTTCCCGGGAAATAATTCAAAAGAACCGCCGGATCGGGATCTCCATGTCCGGGATCCAGGACTGGCTTTTGACCAGACTGGGCAACCGGGTGGTTACCGGCTTCAAGGATGACTTTGACCCGGAAACCCATGAAGCCATCAAGGTGCCAGTCTACGACAAACGGGCCATTAAGATGGTTGACCACCTTTACAAGGCCGTGGTCAAGGCTGACCAGGCCTACAGCAAGACTTTGGGCTGCAATGAATCAATCAAGCACACCACGGTCAAGCCGTCAGGCACGGTGGCTAAGCTGGCCGGGGCCAGTGAAGGCATGCACTTCCACTACGGGGCTTACTTGATCCAGCGGATCCGTTTCCAGGATTCTGACCCGCTTTTGCCAGCCTTGAAGGCCTGCGGCTACCGGACGGAAGCCGACATCTACACGGAAAACACGACCTGCGTGGAATTCCCGATCAAGGCGGTAGGGGCGGACAACCCTAACTTTGCCTCAGCCGGCACGGTTTCAATCGCGGAACAGTTTGCCACCCAGGCCTTCTTGCAGACTTACTGGTCGGACAACGCGGTTTCATGCACGATTACTTTCCAGGATTCCGAAGGTGACCAGGTTGAATCCTTGCTCCGCCAGTACCGCTTTATCACCAAGTCGACCTCGCTTCTGCCATACTTTGGCGGTTCCCTGCAGCAAGCGCCAAAGGAACCGATCGACAAGGAGACTTACGAAAAGCGCAGCCAGGAAATCACCGGCGACGTGGAAGAAGTCTTCAGCCAGCTGAACAGCGACGTCAAGGACCTGGAACTGGTCGACCAGACTGACTGTGAAGGCGGCGCCTGCCCGGTTAAGTAAGGCAGGGAAACTAGAAATAAAAGACAAAAAACAAAACTGAAATAGAAAACGGGAGAAACAAAAGATGAAAAAGAAGATTTTAGCAGTCGTAGTTGCTCTGGCAGCCTTCGTGGGCCTTTTTGCCACCCAGCCAGTCCAAGAGCAAAATGTGCAAGCCGCTAAGACCACTAAAACGGCCAAGAAGACCACTAAAAAGACCACAAAGAAAACTAAGACTACTAAGAAGGCCAAGGCTAAGCAAATCAGCGTGACCTACACTTTGAAGGACACGACTAAGGCCAAGAACAAGCAAACCCTGGCTAAGAAGACTTTCAAGGTCAAGAAGGGGACGAGCGTCTTCACTGTTTTGAAGAAGGCCTGGAAAGTCAACTACACTAAGTCTTCATACGGTGTCTTCATCACCAAGATCCATGGCCTGGGCAATGAAAAGAAGAAGCTCTACTGGACTTACACCGTTGACGGCAAGATGGCAAAGGTGGCAGCTAACAAGCAAAAGCTGACTAAGAACAAGTCCAAGGTTGTCTTCACTTTGAAGCAATACTAAGATGCAGACCAAGGAACGCTACCAGTTGCAAAGGCTGACCCTGCTGGCCCTATTGACGGCGATGTGCGTGGTTTTGCGGATCTTTAAAATCATCGATATCCCCAATGTCCAGCCAGTGACCGACATTATCATGCTGACGACGCTGGAACTGGGGGCAGGGACGGGGATTCTCCTGGCCATTTTGGTCATGGTGATTTCTAACATCTTCCTGGGCTTTGGCATTTGGACCTTGCCGCAGATCTTTGCCTACGCGGCCTGCGCCTTGACCGTGGCGGTATTTGCCAAATTTTTGCCGCTGAAAAGGCGGAAATTCTTCTGGCTGCAGGAGCTCCTGGCCGGCTTTCTGGGCCTGGAATACGGCTTCTTCGTCAGCCTGGGCATGGCTGGCTGGGGCGGCTGGGCTGCCTTCATTGCCTACTGGGTCAGCGGCTTGACCTTTGACTTGTATCACGCCGCCGGCAACCTGGCCTTTTATCCTATCCTTTATCTGCCATTGGTTTTGGGCCTGGACCGGTTTAAAAAGAAAGCAGGGTGGAAGCAAAATGCTTAAAGTCTACACTAAAGTCGGTGACCAAGGGAAAACCAAGCAGGTTACCGGCAAAATGGTCGCCAAATACGACCCGCAGATCCAGACACTGGGAGCTCTCGATGAGCTGCAGTCCTGGCTGGGGGTTACGGTGGCCAACCTTTCTCCGGCCTGCCAGGGCCTGGAAGAAAAGCTGATCAAGCTGGAGCGGGAAATGTATGAATTGCAGGCTGACCTGGTGGTCAAGCGGCACCATACGATTACTTCGGCTGAAGTGACTTACATGGAAGAGCAGATCGATGCCTGGACGGAAGAACTACCGGAAATGAAGGAATTTATCCTGCCTGGCGGGTCAAAGACCAGCGCCAACCTCCAGTATGCCCGGGCACTGGCCCGGACTAGCGAACGGGTCTGCGTGCTGTACGCGGACGAAAGCGGGGAAGTCAAGAGCGACAGCCTCAAGTACTTGAATCGCCTGTCAGACTACCTGTTCGTCATGGCCCGCTACGCCAACCTTTTGGAGGGCGTAGCTGACGTCAAGAGCAAGCCCGCCCGGCCGCGGCGGCGTCCGAAAAAATAAGCTAGCAAATTAAAAAGTGTTGGATGACTTCGAGAGCAAGCATCCAACACTTTTTCTTTTACAGTTACCATGAATCATTCTACAGATTCTCCAAGGCCTTCATGATATCACCATGTTCTAGATAAAAAGCCTTTACAAATGCATCAAGTTCGGGGTGAATATCCTTGGCGTGACCACTGATTTCACCCTTGTCAAAAGCAAGAATCATTTTAATTACCTCTATAGCAGTTAACACTTAGTTGCTTTCACCTTTTTGGTAAGTATATTCTACTCCAAAAATAAGCAAGCAAAAACCCGCGGATGAGAAGGCCCCGCGGGTTTTCGTTTTAGCTTTTAATGGATAAGTTTAAAAGTATGTGTTTGTAAAGTAATGTAAGTAATTTTTAAGTAGATTGTTGTAAGAAAATCTGTAAGTTTTAAAAAAGGGATTTCTAAGCGGCTAGATTAGCCAACCTTAACTGGAGTTTCAGCTTCCTTGCCTTCAACCAATTCAAGGTTGTTGTCGAAGGCCTTAACTACCATG
>SFHY01000120.1 GCA_004556255.1 Lactobacillus delbrueckii | reverse complement strand
TTTGCCAGGACATCTTTATTCGTTAAAGCCACCGTCGGCAACTTTTTCTTTTCCCGCCAGGCCTGGGTCAGGTAGTAGTCGTTAATCGCGTATTCCGGCTCCGTGTACTTCTGCTCCATAAAAGGCTTGACTGCCTGGTCAACGGCCAGCCAGCCGTTCCAGCCCAGGTGAATGGTGTCTTCCATGAAGTACTTCTTCTTGCCGTCCTTGGACAGGTCATAGATGTTGTCAAAGCCCTGGCTGATCAGCTGGTGCTTGATCTTATTCGTAGCCGTGTCATACATCTTCTGTGACAAGCCAGTGTACTTCTGCCACTTGGCGTTAACTGGCGGAATAATGAAGAGGACCTGGGTCTTGTCCTTGGCGAACTGGTTCAAGAGTAGCTCGAAGTCCGAGTATTCCGGGGATTCAACATAGTTGAACTTCTTCTGGCTCCCCTTCAATTTCTTGAGCAGCTTGGCATTCAAGCGTTTTTTGTAAAAACCAGTCCGGATCCCAAAGCGGTTGCCCTTGGTATCCTTCTTGGCTTCCTTCTCTGAGGCCTTCTTCAAGCCCTCGTAAGAGTAGGTATCCGGCAGCTTGGCCCCCTGCTTCTTAATCTTTGGCAGGCGGTCACGCAGCTGCAGGGAAGTAAAGAACTTGTCTTCCGTGGAGTAGATCTGCCGCCGCCAGCGGAGGTAGTAGCGCTCCTTCTGGGAGATCCCCACCCCGGCCGCGATTTCCAGCAGGGCATGGTGGATCACGTGCTCACTCTTCACGCTTGGCATTTGCAAAAGGCGGCGGGCCGCGTAGCGGTCAGCTTCCGTGTCTTTAGCGTTCAAAATAAAGTCGGTGGCATGCAGAGGCGAGTAATAAAGGCTAAAGGCTTCCGGGTTCTGCCCTTCTGCCGTAAACCATTGCGGTGAAATAATCACCACGGCCTTCTTGCTCGGCGCCTCCTGCATCCCCAGGTACTGAGCCAGAGACTGGCTGCCCGGTCCCCCAAGCAGGAAAGGCGTGTAGGAGCGCTTGTACTTGGTGGCCAGGACAGTCGGGTGCATGTTGTCAAAACGCGACAGTTCGCTTGACCCGTAGAAAGGCACATAGCCCTGCTTATAGGCCTTCTGCCGCATGGCCTTGCCCTTGAAGACAGTCGTGGTCTGCGAAGCGGCGGCCTGGAAAAGGCTGCCCTTTGAGAAGGTCCGCTCCCAAGGCAGGGATAAGATCCCCATCAGCAAGAGCACCGCGCAGATGACTGGCCCAAAGATCAGCCAAAGTTTTGTCTTATTCTTCATCTTGCAGTTTCTTGACCTGTTCTACCAGCTTGTTCGGGGTGTTCCAGTCGTCGCGGTTGAATTCAGAAACCGGAACGGTGATGTCGAAGGTTTCCTGCAGGGTCAAGAGCATCTGCACAGTGGTCATGGAGTCCATGATCCCGCTCTCGTAGAGTTCTTGGTCCATGTTGTCTGAGAAGTCTTCACCAGTTGCTTCAGCTAAAATGTCAACAATTTGCTTTTGAATATCCATGATTTTCCTCTTTCTTGTTAAAGCTATTTCTTTAGATCTTTTTCTGTTTTGTTTTCTGTTGATTTTTTAAATTACTTGCCCAGCGGCACGTCGAACCACAGGTTGTTCAAGAAGCCTGAGAAGATCAGGAAGCTGAGGCAGACCACGTTGAAGGTCACAAAAATTGCCACCGCTTCGGTGAACTTGTTGTGCTTGACCAGCTTGTGCTTCTTCTTGAAGCGGAGCCAGATGTCGTTAATGATGATGGCCAGGGCGTGGTAGAGACCGTAGGCGATGTAGTACCAGGTCAAACCGTGCCAGACCGCCATCACCATGAAGTTGACCAGGTAGGCCACTTGCGAAAGCCGGTTCCGGTTCTTGATCAAGCGCTTCTTCATCGCGAAGAAGGTGAAGCGCATGAAGATGAAGTCTCTGAACCAGAAGGACAGAGTCATGTGCCAGCGGTTCCAGAATTCCTTGATGTTGTGGGCCGCGAAAGGCTTGTTGAAGTTCATCGGCGTGTGAATGCCCATAAAATAGGAAATCGACACGGCGAAGAGGGAGTAGCCCGCAAAGTCAAAGAACAGGTACATTGAGTAGCAGTACATAACCCCTAAGAGCCACCAGGACAGGTGCAAAGGATACAGCCGCCCGGCCAGGATGGCCTGCTGCTTAAGGTATGGCAGGCAGTAGGTCCCGAAGAACCAGCCCAGGAGGAACTTGTACAAGAAGCCCTGGAAGAGGTATCTGACCGCGTAAGAGAGGTCCTTGATGTAGTCTTCCCGGCTCGGCGCCTTGTCATAGTCCTTTACGAAGCGGCGGTAGCGGTCGATCGGGCCGCTGGAGATGGTCGGGAAGAACAAAAGGAAGCGGGCATACATTACCGGATCCACCTGCTTGATCGTCCCGTCGCGCAGCTCCATGACCACCTGGACCGTCTTAAAGGTCAGGTAGGAAATCCCCAAGAAGCCGAAGTCGATCCCTTGCTTGTGGGGCACGATCGGCCAGATTTTTACCCCGACCAAAGGCAAAATAGCCAGGATCACGGCCAGGCAGAAGACCCAGGTCTTGTTGGCCTTCCCCGTCTTCTTCCGGTAATACTGGTAGGCAAAAGTCACCAGGAACTGGTAGACGATGTAGCAGATCAAGGTTACCCCCTGCTGCCACTTGTCCGCGTCGAAGATGAGGAAGATGAAAGCCAGGGAGACCAGGGCTTCGTACCACTTGTAGCGCTTGCCGAAGTAAAGGCCGATGATCAAAGGCAAAAGCGCGATCAACAGGTAGACAAAGTACTGCGGGTTTTCATATGGTTGCAGATTTATCACGCCTGGTTAACCTCCTTGATGACCGCCTTGATGTCGACCTTCCCGTTCTGGGAGATCGGCAGGGCGTCTTGGTAAAGGTAGCGCTGCGGGATCATGTACGGCATCACGTCCTTAGTCAGGCCGTCTCTGATCTGCTTGGTAATGGCCCCTTCAGCAAACTTGCGGCTGACCCCGTCGTTTAACTCAACCACGGCCACCAATTGCTTGATCGTGTGGTCAGGCTTGTAGATCGGGGCAGCAACCGCGTGGCGGACCAGCGGATTCTGGTTCATGTAGAAGTTGATTTCTTCCAATTCGATCCGGTAGCCGTTGAACTTGATCTGGAAACCGATCCGGCCCTTGTAGAAGAGCAGGTCCCCGTCAAAGTAGCCCACGTCCCCGGTCCGGTAGTGCTGGACGCCGTCTTCCTGGTAAAAGGCTTCTTCAGTCTTTTCCGGGTTGTTGATGTAGGCTTTGGAAACTGACGGGCCGGCAATGATCATTTCCCCGCTCTTGCCGTCATCGCCCTGGCTGAGGTCGATGGTGATTTTCGTGTCTTCCTTGACATAGCCGATTGGCAGACGGTCGTATTTTTCCAGAATTTCCGGGGTGATTTCCACTTGGGTAACCGCCACGGTGGCTTCAGTTGGGCCGTAGGTGTTGAAAATCCGGCTGTCCGGGAAGCGCTTTTTGAGCATTTCCACTTCCTTGCGGGGCAGTTCTTCCCCGCAGAAAAGGAAGTGGCTGAGGCCGGCGTGGTGGGCGGAATCAAAAGTCCGGTCCAGGAAGCACATTTGAGCAAAGGACGGAGTTGACACCCAGACATTTACGTCAGTTTCCGGCAGAGCCTTGAAGAGCTGGGCAAAGTTTTCCGTCACTTCGTGCGGCAAAACGACCAGTTCCCCGCCGCTCAACAGGGCCGGGTAGATGCTCATGACTGACAGGTCAAATGAGTAAGGGGCCTGGGCCAAGAAGCGCGGGTGGTCTGGCAGGTCAAAGTCCTTCAGTTCCCAGTCAACGAAGCTGACCAGGTTGTCATGGCTGATCTGAACCCCCTTAGGCTTCCCGGTCGTCCCGGAAGTACAAATGATGTAGAAGTTTTCATCGCCCTTGACGTAATCTGCCTCATCCGCTGTCCCCTCTTCCGGAACGTCGTCCGGCGTAAGCAAGGTCAAGTCGCCCAGGTCGACTTCCGGCAAGTCGCTGATGGCAATCAAGACCGGGGAAGCAGAAACTTCTCTGACCAGGTCGATTCTTTCAGCGTTAGAATAGTCGGCGATTGGCACGTAGCAGTGCCCGCTCTTTACGCAACCTAAGAAACAAGCCAGCATGTCAAAAGTCTGCCCGCCCCAAATCATAACGGGTACCTTGACCGGCGCCTTTTCCTTTAACAAGGCTGCCCAGCTATTGGCCCGCTTGATCAAGTCAGCGTAGGTGTTCTTTTGCCCTAGGTAGTCGTAAACAACCCGGTTTGGTTCTCTTTGCGCGATCTCATCGATCGTCTTGACAATATTTCTCATTTCCACTCAACTCTCCTAAAATCCGTTGTAAATAAAGCCGGTTGAACCCAAGCCATAATATTCATACAAATAAACCAAGCCTAATAAAATGAGGCT
>SFHY01000119.1 GCA_004556255.1 Lactobacillus delbrueckii | reverse complement strand
GTTGATATTTATAATAATGATATAAAAAGTATTAATCTTAAATTTATGTATGCTAAAAAATATAAAGATCAATTTATTATAAATAAAAGCATAACAAATTTATTATATAAAATGACAAAAGAAGAACAATGACCAGCCCTGGCGGGGAAATCCGACCAGGGCTTTTTCCATCTGTAAAGCTTTTCGTAAAGATTAACATCTGCTAAAAAATTCTGTTAGACTAAGGGTAAAGTTAAGTAAAAAAGTTTTTGCAAAGGACAAGGAAATGGCAAATCAAGACCAAGCATATTTAGATTTACTGAAAAAGATAATGACGGAAGGCAATGATAAGAATGACCGGACCGGGACGGGGACCAGAAGCCTCTTTGGGGCCCAGATGCGCTTTGACTTAAGCCAGGGCTTCCCGGTCTTAACGACTAAGCGGGTGCCTTTTGGCTTGATCAAGAGCGAGCTTTTGTGGTTCTTGCGGGGGGACACCAACATCCGCTTCTTGCTTGAACATAAAAACCATATTTGGGACGAATGGGCCTTCAAGAACTGGGTGACCAGCCCAGAATACCAGGGCCCGAACATGACTGACTTTGGCCTTAGGAGTCAAAAGGACCCGGAATTTAAGGCAGTCTATGACGAAGAAATGCAAAAGTTCTGCCAGCGGATTCTGGATGATGAAGCTTTTGCCCAAAAATACGGCAACCTGGGCGACGTCTATGGGGCCCAGTGGCGGCACTGGGGTAAGCGGGACGGCGGCTTTATCGATCAGATCGCGGACGTGATTGAGCAGATCAAGACCAATCCCGACTCCCGCCGCTTGATCGTAACGGCCTGGAACCCGGAAGACGTTCCTTCCAGCGCCCTGCCGCCTTGCCATGTCCTCTTCCAGTTTTACGTGGCTGACGGCAAGCTCAGCTTGCAGCTTTACCAGCGCTCAGGCGACATGTTCTTAGGCGTGCCATTCAACATCGCCAGCTATTCTTTGCTCCTGTCCTTGATTGCCCGGGAGACCGGCCTGGAAGTGGGCGAGTTTGTGCATACTATTGGGGATGCCCACATTTACAAGAACCACTTTACCCAAGTGGAAGAGCAGCTGAAAAGAAAGCCGTTTGACGCGCCAACTTTATGGCTGAATCCAGAGAAGAAAAAAGTAGCTGATTTTGAAATGACTGATATCAAATTGGTCAACTACCAGCACGGGTCTACAATCAAGGCCCCGGTCGCCGTTTAGAAAGGGTGAAGAAATGCTTAGCTACGTTTGGGCAGAAGATGAAAAAGGCGCCATTGGCTACCAGGGCCGCCTGCCCTGGCACCTGCCGGCAGATTTAGCCCATTTTAAGGCAAAAACCATGGGCCACCCCATGCTGATGGGGAGAAAGACTTTTGAATCCTTGCCGGGCCTGTTGCCTGGCCGGCAGCATGTCGTTCTTTCCAGCAGGAAATTAGACCTGCCAGCTGGGGTTTTGCAGCTGAAAAGTGAAGAAGAAGTGTCCGCCTGGCTGAAGGAGCAGGCCGGGGAAGTCTGCGTCATTGGCGGCTCCAGCCTCTTTGCCCTGCTGGCTGACCAGGTTGACAAGCTGGAAGTGACCCGGATCAAGGGAATTTTTCCCGCTGACACCTACATGCCGGACCTTGACTGGGCGGCTTTTGCCCTGGTAGAAAGTGAAGCCCACCAGGCAGACGGCAAGAATAAGTATGATTATGTCTTTGAGACTTACCTGCGTAAAAAATAGCAGGCAAGCAGTGAAAAGTGAGATGTGAGTGTTATGAAAACAAATTTGCAGACGGGCTTGACCGAGGAGGAGGTCGCGCAGAAAAGCGCGGCCGGCAAGGTCAATACCGCCATTGATGATGAGTTCAAGACCAACCGGCAGATCATCGTTGAAAACACCTTTACCTACTTCAACTTGATCTTCCTGGTTTTGACCATCCTGCTTTTGATTGCCGGGGATATCCGGGATCTGACCTTTTTGCCGGTGATCATTTTGAACACGATCGTGGGGATCGTCCAGGAAATTCGGGCAAAATCTGTTTTAAGCAAGCTACAGGTCTTGAACCAGACCAAGCTTTTAGCCTTAAGAGGCGGAAAAAGGCGGCAGGTGCCAATCGACCAGCTGGTTGAAGGAGACCTGGTCCTCTTGAAAGCTGGTGACCAGATCCCGGCCGACGCCAAGGTGGTCGACGGCAGCGTCCGGGTCAATGAATCCCTTTTAACCGGGGAAAGCGATGAAATTGCCAAGGAAGTTGGCGACGAGCTCTTATCCGGTTCTTTCGTCGTTTCCGGCGAAGTCATGGCCCAGCTGGTCAAGGTAGGCAGCGAATCCTACATCGCCAAATTGACGGCGGAAGCTAAGGCCATGGGCGGGGGAGAAGAGTCAAAGATGATCCGGGCCATCAACCGCTTGATCAAGTGGGTTGGCATCATCATTATTCCAATGGGCGTGGCCCTTTTTGCCCAGGCCTACTTCCTCAACCACCGGTCTTTTGCTGAATCCATCAGTTCCATGGAAGCAGCTATTATCGGCATGATCCCGGAAGGGCTCTACCTGCTGACGACGGTTGCCTTGGCCCTGGCCGCCATGCGCCTGGCCCGCAACCAGGTCATGCTGCACGACATGAAGAGCGTGGAAACCCTGGCCCGGGTCAATGTCCTCTGCGTTGACAAGACAGGAACGATTACTGAGCCGAAGATGGCGGTGGAAAAAGTCGTCCCGGCCAAAAATTACCCGGGAAATGATTTGGAAGACCGGCTTGCCGCCTACGTTTCCAACATGCCTGTCGACAATATCACTGCTGAGGCCTTGAGCCAGAAGTTTGGCCAGGACCAGCCCCTGGTCAATGCCAAAAGGATTATTCCTTTTACCTCGGTCAACAAGTACAGCGGGGCGGTTTTTGATGGTTACACCCTGCTTTTGGGGGCGCCGGAAATGATCCTGCGCTCGCAGCTGAAAGCCTGCCAGGAAGAAATTGCCCGCTACCCGGAAGAAGGCTACCGGGTCCTGGCCTTTGCCAAGTATCCGGCAGAACTGGCAGATGAAAAAGAGCGCCTGACCCAGGAGGTCGATGTCCTGGGTTATGTCCTTTTGTCCAACCCGATCCGGAAAGAAGCCAAGGAGACTTTTGAATACTTTGCCAAGCAAGGGGTGGAAATCAAGGTCATTTCCGGGGACAACCCAGTTACCGTTTCCCGGGTGGCCGGCCAGGCCGGGATCGCCGGGGCAGAGAAGTACATCGATGCCCAGACGATCAAGCCTGGTGAATACGAGCAGGCCATGGCTGAATACAATGTCTTTGGCCGGGTTAAGCCGGAGCAGAAGAAAGAATTCGTCCAGGCCCTGCAGAAGATCGGGAAGACCGTAGCCATGACCGGGGACGGGGTTAACGACATCCTGGCCATGAAGGAAGCCGATTGCAGCATTGCCATGGCTTCAGGCAACAGCGCGGCTGTTCAGGCTTCCCAGGTGGTCTTGCTGGACTCAAACTTTGCCAAAATGCCCCAGGTAGTCAATGAAGGCCGGCAGGTGGTCAACAATATTGAACGTTCAGCTGGCCTTTTTTTAGTCAAAAACATCTTCTCCTTGCTGATGGCGGTCTTTTCCTTGGTCTTGACGATCAACTATCCGATCAAGCCGGCCCAGATCACCTTGATCTCCAGCTTTACGATCGGCCTGCCATCCTTCCTTTTGGCCCTGGAAAAGAACCATTCCCGGATCCGGGGCAATTTCACGGTCAATATCCTGACCAAGTCGATTCCAGGCGGGATTACCGACTGGCTGGCCGTCAGCATCCTGGTCTTGACCAACAAGTTTACCAATATCGGGGACAATGAAGTCGCTACCGCGTCAACGGCTCTCCTGGTCCTGGTGGGCTTGATGGTCCTCTTCTGGATCTCCCGGCCACTTAACAAGTACAAGCTGGGCGTTTTGGCCCTGTCGGTGGTCTGCATCATCTTGTCAATCATCTTCATCCCTGGCTTCTTCAAGCTGAGTCCTTTGTCAGGCCGGGCTGTCTTTACGGTTGTCGTCCTTTTCTTTGCCGGCATGACCCTCTTCAGAATCATGTCGCGGATCTGCGACGGAATCAAAGAAGTCAGCAACGTGCTGACGGAGAAGGGGAAAGATGCCAAGCTGCGGGACCTTTTAGCCGCTTATGGCAAAGACCGGGACGCGCTTTAACAGTTTTTTTAGAAAAAGGCTTGACTTGCTTAAAAAATAATGATAAATTTAGAGCATCAAGTTAAGACAAGTTATCTCGAAAAGCAGAGTAGTCGGGTGACGATCCTTTACAGAGAGGCGGCAGATGGTGAAAGCCGCCAGGAGAGTTCCGGTGAACATGGGCTTGGAATGATATGCCGCGGTGATATTTAGCCGCTGCCGGGGTTGCTCTCGTTAAACAAGCAAGCTGTTTCTATTTGTCAGAGACAGCTGGTGA
>SFHY01000118.1 GCA_004556255.1 Lactobacillus delbrueckii | reverse complement strand
AACCAAAATAAGGAAAGAAGACAGGGAAGAAAAAAAGAGCCCGGTAGGGCTCTTTTTGCAGGGATTACTTGTCAACGTGGATTTCGACGACCCGGCGGTGCTTGTCAACCGTAAGCTGATAGCTGGTCTGGTCGGGAATCAGCCGCTTGATTACAAATTCGAGTTCTTCCTCGCGGATCTTGCGGTGGTGGTTTTCCAGAACGATCCCGATGGCGATTGGGCTTTCGGTATAAACTACGGTAGTGTTGCCTAAGGAGTAAACTTTCACGTAGTTCACGCTCGTAGTATTTAGCTGACTGTGAACTAATTCGGCATAGCTATTAGTAACATCAATTAAGTGCATAAAACTTCACCCGTTTCTATTTATCTCTGATATTCCCCTCACTTTCATTATAACGCATTCAAGAAAAAAACAAGGATCCTTTTTGGATAATCCTTGTTTTTTCTGCTCAGAGATAGTTATTTTTCTTCGCTCGCTTCAGCAGCTGGCAGGGCAGGAACTTCTTCGGAAATCGTGATTTCCCCGTCCTTTAAGTCCGCCACTAATTGCTTGGCTTCAGTGTGGTCCAGCTTGTAGTCGGCCACCTTGTCTTCAATTTCTTCCTGGATTACCCGGCGAAGCGGACGAGCGCCCATTTCCGGATCGTAGCCTTCTTCAACCAGTTTGTCCTTGGCCGCGTCGGTAACCGTGATGTGCAGGCCCTGGTCGCTGACCATGGCGTTGGTCTTGTCCAAAAGGAGGTTGACGATCTGCAGGAGGTTGCCCTTGCTCAATGGGTGGAACTGGATGATGTCGTCAAAGCGGTTCAAGAATTCCGGCTTGAAGTACTGGCTCATCACCTTGCGGGTTTCTTCAGCTTCATTCTTGTTGTTTTCTGCCGCGAAGCCCACGCTGGCCGTCTTGATCCCCTGGCCGGCGTTTGAGGTCATGATGATGATCGTGTCCTTGAAGGAAACAGTCCGCCCTTGTGAGTCGGTCAAGCGGCCGTCGTCAAGAATCTGCAAGAAGAGGTTCAAAACATCTGGGTGGGCCTTTTCAACTTCATCCAAAAGGATCAAGCTGTAGGGGTTGTGGCGGACCCGTTCGGTCAGTTGGCCGGCTTCTTCATAACCGACATAACCCGGGGCAGACCCGATCAGCTTGGAAACGGAGTACTGCTCCATGAATTCGGACATGTCGAAGCGGATCATGGCGTCTTCGCTGCCGAACATCTTCAAGGCCAGCTGCTTGGCCAGCTCGGTCTTGCCGACCCCGGTCGGGCCGACGAAGAGGAAGGAGCCGATTGGCCGGCCGGACTTGTTAAAGCCGATCCGGTTTCTTCTGATGGCCCGGGCTACCTTGTCAACGGCCTCGTCCTGGCCGATGACCTTGGCCTTGAGGTCGCTGGCCAGGTTGGCCAGCTGGTTTTCTTCCTGGGCCTGGATGTCGCCGACCGGGATGTTGGTCTTTTCTTCCACGATCTTGTCCATGACTTTGGCCGTAATGGTCGGGGTCTTGTCCGGGTCAACGTTTTGGTCCTTCAGCTTCTCGTATTTTTCAATCTGGTCGCGGTAGTAGGCAGCCTTTTCGTAGTCTTCGTTCTTCAAGGCGTCCTGCTTGAGCTTCTCAGCCGCGTCGATTCTTTCCTGGATCTTTTCCTTGTCGATGTAAGGAATGGTTAGGTTCATTCTTGACCCGGCTTCGTCCAGAAGGTCGATGGCCTTGTCTGGCAGGAAGCGGTCCTGGATGTAGCGTGCAGACAGCTTGACAGCGGCTTCGATGGCGTCGTCAGTGTATTTGACGTGGTGGTAGTCCTCGTAGCGCTTCTGGATCCCCTTAAGAATCTTGATCGTCTCGTCGATGCTTGGTTCCTTGACCTCAACTGGCTGGAAGCGGCGGGCCAGGGCGGAGTCCTTTTCGATTTCCCGGAATTCCTTGATGGTCGTGGCCCCGACTAACTGCAGCTCACCTCTGGCCAGAGCTGGCTTGATGATGTTGCCGGCGTCCATGCCGCCCTCAGAATTGCCGGCGCCGACGATTTCGTGGATTTCATCGATAAAGAGGATGATGTCCGGCTGGCTTTGCAGTTCCTTGAGCAGCTGCTGCATTCTTTGTTCAAACTGGCCCCGGATCCCGGTCCCTTGCACCATGGAAACCATGTTGAGGGAGATGATCCGCTTGTTTTGCAATTTGGCTGGAACTGACCCGTCCACGATGTCCTGGGCCAGGCCTTCTACAACCGCGGTCTTACCGACCCCGGCTTCCCCGATGAGGACCGGGTTGTTCTTGGTCCGCCGGTTGAGGATTTCAATTACCCGGGCAATTTCCCGGTCCCGGCCGATAACCGGGTCGATCTTGCCCTTCTTGGCCAAAGCGGTCAAGTCCGTCCCGAACTGGTCAAGCAGGGACTGGCCGCCGCCATTGCCGCCCCGGCCCGGGGTCGGGCCGCCGGGATTTTGGTTGTTGTCACGGTTTGCGCCATTTGACCGCCCGTTCAAAGCGTTGAAGAGGTCGTCAAAGTCGCCGAAAAAGTTGTCATTATTCATTTGATTGCCTTGTTGATTCCTTAACTCTTGGTAGCATTGCTGACATAAGTCGATTTCTTTGTTTTGGCCGTTGATCTTCGTGTAAAGATGTATCGAGGCCTGCCGTTGGTGGCAGTTTTGACACAACATGTTAAAATACCGCCTTTCATCAAAGTTCTGCCTAAATTATATGACTTAGCACTCTGATTAGTCAAGTGCTAAGACTCGGGGGAGAAAATAGCCTGCCTTTGAGATTTCTTACTTTAATTTTGACAAAAAAATGCGCTAAAATAATGGACAGGAGGCTTGTGACATTAATATGGACTATACTGATATTTTGGAGCAATTGGTCTCAGGCGACTTGCTTGAGTACCAGATCGACCCGCAGAAGGACCCGGAAGATGCTTTTGCCTTCCAGCAAAGCCTGCGCAATTACGGAAAAAACAAGAAAATCACCGGCCGGGCCGGCCGCGGCGGGATTATTACCTATACTTCGATAGAGAATAAGCCCAAGTATTAATGAAAACATTTACAAATTAAGTTGTATTGACCTCGAAAACATGTTATTCTTTAAGGGAAACGGTACTTTGGTACCCAATTCTTGATTTTTAAAGGAGATAATTTACGATGGAAAAGAAAGAATTTCACATTATCGCTGAAACTGGTATTCACGCTCGCCCAGCTACCTTGCTGGTACAAGCTGCTTCAAAGTTTGGTTCAGACATCAACCTGGAATACAACGGCAAGTCAGTTAACCTTAAGTCAATCATGGGCGTAATGTCATTGGGTGTTGGCCAAGGTGCAGACGTAACTATCAGCGCTGAAGGCGATGACGAAAAGGAAGCTATCGCAGCTGTTGCTGAAACTATGTCAAAAGAAGGTTTGGCTGAATAATGACTGAAACTTTGAAGGGTATCGCAGCCAGTGACGGCGTTGCTGTTGCTCCAGCTTACCTCTTGGTCGAACCGGACCTTTCTTTTGAAAAGAAGTCCGTTGCCGACGCGGAAGCTGAAGTAGCCCGCTTTGACAAGGCAGTTGCCGAATCACAAGCTGAATTGGAAAGCATCCGCAAGGTTGCAGCTGAAAGCTTGGGTGAAGAAGAAGCGCAAGTCTTTGACGCCCACTTGATGTTCCTGTCAGACCCTGAATTCACTGGCCAGATCAGCGCCAAGATCAAGAGCGACGCTGTCAACAGTGAAGTAGCTTTGGACGAAGTTGCCCAAAACTTCATCACTATCTTCCAAAGCATGACTGACAATACCTACATGCAAGAACGTGCCGCTGACGTCCGCGACGTTTCAAAGCGGATCATGGCGCACTTGCTGGGCAAGGAGCTGCCTAACTTGGCAAGCATCGACCACGAAGTAGTTCTGGTTGCTGAAGACTTGACGCCAAGTGACACGGCACAATTGAACAAGAAGTACGTTAAGGGCTTCGTAACTGACTTGGGCGGCCGGACTGCCCACTCAGCCATCATGGCCCGGTCTTTGGAAATCCCAGCTGTTGTCGGGACTGAAAAGATCACCACTTCTGTAGAAAACGGCCAAATGCTGATCGCTGACGGTTTGGATGGGGTGGCCATCGTTGAACCTAGCGAAGAACAAGTGGCTGACTACCGCAAGAAGGGCGACGACTTCGCTAAGCAAAAGGCTGAATGGCGGAAGCTGAAGGACGAACCATCAGTAACTGCTGACGGCAAGCACTTCACTATTGCTGCCAACATCGGTACTCCAGACGACCTGGATGGCGTTTTGGAAAACGGTGCTGAAGCAGTCGGCCTGTTCAGAACTGAATTCTTGTACATGAACTCAAGCGACTTCCCAACTGAAGAAGACCAGTTTGAAGCCTACAAGAAGGTTCTGGAAGGCATGAACGGCAAGCAGGTTATCATCAGAACCATGGACATCGGTGGCGACAAGCACCTGTCATA
>SFHY01000117.1 GCA_004556255.1 Lactobacillus delbrueckii | reverse complement strand
TGATGATCTTGGTCTTCGGGTAAGGCAGGCCGTATTCTTCACAGACCTCGTAGAAGCCCTCCTTAGAGATCAGCTTCTCCAAAAGGTCATAGTCGATATAAGGAACGATGAAGGCCTCCTCCAGCTCCTGCTTGTGCTTGGCCAAAAGTTCTGAGTAGCCGTCCCCGCAGGAGATCAAGATCACCGGTTCTGGGTGCTTCTTGTATTCCTTGATCTTCTCGCGCATGACCTTGATGAATTCCGGGTCTTCAGTAAAGCCTGGGTGAACCTCGATGTCAACGATCTTTGAATACCGGGTCGGGGCTAAAGTGGACGCGCCCCAGGCCTGGACCTTGATCCCGTAAGCCTCATGGAAGGACCGGGCCATCCCGTAAACGTTGATGTCGCTGCCTAAAAGAATCGGAGTAAATTGTTGCATGATTGTTGCCAGATTTCTATTGGATTGTAATTTTTTGGATGAAAAAAGTCCCTACCTATGTTAGCACGTTTAGGCAGAAACTGAACTGTTTGCTTATGAATTTTCGCTGATCCGGTAGCGGATGGCCTTGGCCTTGCCCCGCTTGAGAACCAAGCCGCTGTTTTCCATCTGCCGCAAGAGCCGGGTCGCCGTAGCTGGGCTGACTCCTAAGAGCTCCTCAATATCGCTTCTGATAAATTCCCCATGCTCTTTGCCAAAAGCCAAAACGGCTTCTTCATTGCTAGTTGCCCGAGCCTTTGGGTTGGGAGCCGGGCTAGGAGCAGGCGCAGCAGCCTTTTTGACTGGCTTAGGGGCCGCTTTGACAGCCGCCTGGTAATGGGGCAGGACTACCTTAAAAGAGCTGGGAGCGGCTAAAATCTGGGGCTCTAAGCGGCTGCCCTTGTAGGCACTCTTGATTCTGGCTAACCCCGTTCCGTAGGATTCCACCAGCTTCAGCTGGTAAAAGAGGTCGGCCAAGCGCTTGTTCCGGCAAACTGACAGGCCCAGCTGGATGTCTTCCAGGGTAATCCCGGGCATGAGGCCGCCAAAAGAAATGAATTCCACCCGGTCTGTGTATAAGTTGATCAAGCTGCTGGCTGGATTGCTGTAGTCCCTGTGGATAATTGCGTTCATTAGTGCTTCCCTTAAGGCCTGCTTGGGATAGGCCGGCCGGTCTTCCCGGTAAAGGCCCTTGATCTGGCTTTCTACTGGGTTGTGCTTTTCTAAAAAAGCGTAGACCTGCTGGAATTGGGCCGCCAGGGACCCGGTAAACTCCTGCCGGTCCAGGAATTCGTCCTGGTCCGTCCCCTTAAAAACAGCGCACTTGATCGTGTAAGGGCACTGGTCAGAGACCAGGAGGTCGAAATTGCTGAACTGGAGGATGCCGAACTGGCTGGACGGCGGGGTAAAGGGGAGACCCTGCTGGTCAAAAAGGGCCTGCAGGGAGTTAAAGGTCAAGTCCTGGCGGGGAGAAAGCTGGTTTTCAAAGCTGCTGGAATCATTTGGCGTAAGCATGGCGCGCCTCCTTTTTACTGCTTTCAATCTAATCATATTTTAGCGAATCTCGTCAATCTCGTCAATGATGTGATTGGATTTGATTTGATTGGGTTGACTTGATTTGATTCGATTCCCAGGCCAAAAGAAAAGCGCCCGAAGGCGCTCTTGTTAAAGGTTGGTCTGCTTTTTCTCCTGCTGTTTGGCATAGAAATGGTGGGCGACGTAGCAGAAGATCACGAATGGAATCGTCGCGTACAAAGCCACCCTCTGGGAAGGATCAAACCAGATCAAAAGGCAGGAGGCCAGGCTGGCGATAAAGGCAAACCAAGGCGTGAAAGGATAGAGGGGAGTCTTGAACTTGAGCTCGCCTTCCGTATGCCCTTCTTTCAGCCACTTCTGCCGGAATTTGAGCTGGCACAGGGCGATCGCCATCCAGACGAAGACCACCGCCAAGCCGGAGATGGAAACCAGGACCAGGTAGATCGTGTCAGCCGCGTAGACACTGGTCAGAAGAGAGAAGACCCCGCCCAGCATACTTATCAGCAAGGCAATAGCTGGGATCCCTCTTTTGTTGGTTTTGGCAAAAACAACCGGGATAGTGCCCTCATTGCCCAGGGACCAGAGCATTCTGGTTGAGGCATAGAGGCCGGAATTGCCGGCAGAGATGATGGCCGTCAAAACGACGAAGTTCATCAAGTCGCTGGCGAAAGGAATCCCCATCATGTTAAAGACATGGACGAAGGGACTTTCGGTAACGCCGGCTTGCTTGTAGGGAATGAGACAGGCCATGATGAAGATGGACCCGATAAAGAAGATGATCAGCCGCCATAAGGTGGTGTGGATGGCCTTAGGCAGGGTCTTTTCCGGCTCCTTGGCTTCCCCGGCCGTGATCCCGATCAGCTCCGTCCCCGAGAAGGCAAAGTTGACCGTGAGCATAGTGGTAAAAACTCCGCCAAAACCAGTCGGGAACCAGCCATCTTTAGTCAGGTTGGTCAAGCCTGGCGCCCCCTGGCTGCCCTTTAAAGGAATAACTCCGACCACGGCCAGGCCCCCTAAGACGATAAAAGCGACGATCGCCGCCACCTTGACGGCCGCGAACCAAAACTCGCTTTCCGCAAAAATCTTGACCGAGAAGAAATTGGAGAGGAAAATCAAAATCATGAAGACCAGGCTCCAGATCCAGACGGGGACAGAGGGAAACCAGTGCCGCATGATAATCCCCGCCGCGGTGAACTCGCTGCCCAGGGCAATAGTCCAGGTCAGCCAGTAGAGAATGGCGACCGTAAAGCCGGTGGCTGGATTAAGCAGGTTCTTAGCGTAAACGTGGAAGGAACCCGTGTAGGGCATGGCCACCGCCAATTCGCCCAGGCAGAGCATGACGGCGTAAACCAGGATCGCCCCGAAGAAATAGGCGATAATCGTGCCGATGGGTCCGGCCTGGCTGATGGTATAGCCCGAGCTTAAGAAGAGACCGGTCCCGATGACCCCGCCCAGGGAGATCATCTGAATATGCCGGGCTTCCATCTTCCGCTCGAGGTGGTCGACTTTTTCTTGTTGAGCCATAAAAATACCTCTTCAAAACAGATTAGTTTTTTATTAAAATAAACAGTAACATGATAGCACACAATGGAGGAAAAAACGATGGCAGATTTAGCAACTCTTTTGGCCCAAGGCCCGGTGACTCTAGACGGGTCCATGTCCACTCCCCTGGAAGCCTGGGGCGAAGACACCAATTCCGACCTCTGGACGGCCAAGGCCCTCGCGGATAACCCAGACCTGGTCTACCGGGTCCACCAGGAGTACTTCAAGGCCGGCGCCCGGGTCACGATCACCGACAGCTACCAGGCCAGCCTGCCGGCCTTCATGAAGCACGGATTAAGTGAGGACGCGGCTCGCGCCCTAATCAGAGAGTCAGCTGCCGTGGCCATTAAGGCCAGAGACGACTTTGAAAAAGCGACAGGCATTCACAACTTCGTGGCTGGTTCAGTTGGCCCTTACGGGGCCTACCTGGCTGACGGCAGTGAATACCGGGGCGACTATGCTTTAAGCCATGAGGAATACCTGGACTTCCACGCCCCGCGGATTGAAGAATTAGTTGCCGGCGGGGTGGACTGCCTGGCGGTTGAGACTCAGCCTAAGCTGAGCGAAGTCAGAGCTATTCTGGACTATCTGGCGGCCAAGTATCCGGACCTGCCGGTCTACGTCAGCTTTTCCTTAAAGGACCCGGCTACTATCAGCGAGGGCCTGCCTTTAGCGGAAGCGGTCCAGGAAGTTAGCGCCTATCCCCAGGTTTTCGCGGCCGGGGCCAACTGCTTCAAGCTGGCCTGGACTGTCGATGTGGTGAAAAGTCTCCGCGCTTCTAAATTGCCAATCGTCGTTTACCCTAATTCCGGGGCGGAATACGATCCCTCTGTTAAAAAGTGGGTCTACCCGCCGGAAGCCGCGGACTTTGGCCAGGCGGGGAGTGACTGGCTGGCGGCCGGGGCAAAACTGGTCGGGGGCTGCTGCACGACGATGCCGGAAGATATCGCTGGGCTTGCCGCCGCGGTCAAAAAGGTTTATACTGCTTTTTAAAATATTTCTAATCTTAGCTTAATAAGCTTCTTGAACAGAGAAAGCAGGTTAAAAAATGGCAGTTGAACGAGTAAAAGATTTTTTCAAAGATACTGATGTCAATGTAAGTCAATGGTAACCCCTTACTGAAGTAAGGGGCTTGAAGTGCAAGCTTCGGGTCTCTTATCTTTAGCAGGGAAGCTGGAGAAATCCAGCTTTCATTGTCTAGACTAAGCTATCCAATCGGCTTCAGCTGACTGGATAGAGGGACTACGTTATCTATGTCATCACACCCAAGGATAATGCCCAAGTCTTTGGCTCTGTGGCAGCTCTGTAAACAGTCATGAGGTTAACGTGACAGTCAACTGCGCCCACAAGCATGGATAACATTGTCGATGTGCAACAACGCAAATCCAAATTGGGTCTCCTGGTTTGGACGAGCGGCAGGAATCACTG
>SFHY01000116.1 GCA_004556255.1 Lactobacillus delbrueckii | reverse complement strand
AATTAAAGTCAAGCGCGGTGTGTTAATTTTCTTCCCAATTTTCAGGATTAGCCAACAGGTCCTGCATGGCCTGCAGGAGGTCACGGCCGACCGTGATTGTTCCGGGCTTAAGGAAGTAGCTCAAGGAAATTTCTTCTTCCAGCTGGCCCAGCAGCTTTTGCATTTTTTCTACTTCTTCTTTTCCAGCCATCTGCTGCCTCTTTTCTTAAAATCCAATTTTATTACAGAAGTTCTTCTTCATTTTACCAGATTTTTGCTTTGCTTTTTTCAGCGCGTAAAAAAGGCCAAGCCTTCCGGCCTGGCCTTGATTATTGCGTTAGCTGGATTCGAACCAGCGCATGACGGTACCAAAAACCGTTGCCTTACCACTTGGCTATAACGCAATCTTACTTGTGAGCTGATCGCTCAACAAATAATATATTACCTAATTTCCCAGCTTTGGTCAACAGTTTTCGGCAACTTTTTCTAAAAAATCTTTTCCCTTAAACCCGGGCCGGCAAGTCAAGCTGGCTTTCAGCCAAGACCTTGCCCTCCAAGGCACGCAAGAATTCATTGTAGTAATAAGGCTCTTCCAGGTCCAGCTTCTCGCTTAAAGCGTAAACCCGGAAGCGGTAGTCGTGATCCTTGTCCGGCGGAGTCGGCCCGATATAACCCGTATGCACTTCTTCCGGATCATTCAAAAAACGGGAAACGGTACTGTTGTAGCCCTGGGGCGTATCCGTCGTCCGGCTGAAGTCAGCTGGAATTTCGCTGACTGCTGGCACGTCGCTGGCCAGCCAGTGGATCCAGGCAAAGCCGCAGACCGGAATGGAATCATAGTCGACTAAGGACCAGGCCAGGTACTTGCTCCCTTCCGGCAGGCCCGTCAAGGTGAAGGGAAAAGACACTACCGGGTTGCCGGCTTCTTTAACGCTGGCATACTTGGCATATTCGTCGGGCAAATAGCCCTTGTCCAATTTAACTTGAATCTGCATGGTTAAACCTGCTTTCTTTACTCAAGACTTACTATCATCATCTTCATTTTAACATTTTTCTGTTAAACTAATTAACAGTGTGTTTTATAGGAGTTTTCGCATGTCACGTTACAAAATTCAAGCCTTTCTCTTCGTTTTCGTAGCCTTCATGTTGGGCTGCAATGAATATATGATCGTCGGCATTTTGCCGGATATTTCCCGGGAAATAAATGCCTCCCTCAGCAGCTTGGGCTACCTGGTTACCGTATTTGCCCTGGTTTATGCTGTCGCCACTCCCCTGGTCACTTCCCTGACCAAGTATTTCAAGCGCCACCAGCTCCTCTTCTTTTTGATGGGGATCTTCTTTATCGGCAATACCTGGACGGCCTTGTCTTACAGCTATGTCAGCCTGCTTTTGTCCAGAATCCTGTCTGCTACGACAGCCGGAGCGATTATTTCCCTAATCCTGGTTATCGCCAACTTCGTGGCGCCCTTGGAAAAAAGAGCCTCGCTTCTGTCCTGGATTTTTGCCGGCTTCTCGATTGCTTCCATCATCGGCCTGCCCATTGGGACCTTTATCTCAACCACTTTTTCCTGGCATGCCAGTTTCTGGATGATCTCGCTTCTGACGCTCATAACCTTTATCCTTTTACTGATCTTCGTGCCCCGGGACACGCCGCAGAGCCAGTCCAGTAAGGGCAATAAACAGTTTGCCATCCTGGGCAACCGGCAGATCCAACTGACCCTCCTGGCGATTATCCTGGTCTGCGCGGCTCAGTACACCTACTATACCTACATCCGGACCTTGATCACCGACTACATGCATTTCCCAAAGAGCTGGCTGAACGTCTTGCTCTTGTTGCTGGGCTTGGCCTTTATTGCCGGCAATAAGACCGGGGGCTTACTGGCCGACCATGGCGGGATCAAGCGCCTGCCTTTGGTCTTTGGCATCCAGACTGTCCTGCTCTTCCTCTTGGCCCCGCTTTTGCCGCTATCCTGGCTGGCCTTCCTGTGCATCGTCGGCATCTGCTGCACCAACAGCATGTACGGGTCTTCCACCCAGGTTTATTTCCTGGACCTGGCCGCGGCTGAATATCCAGAGTCAATCGACTTCGCTTCCAGCTTCAACTCAATTTTTGCCAATATCGGCATTTCCCTGGGCTCCTTTACGGCGGCGCAAGCAGCAGGCTTAACCGGTATTTCCAGCACCCCCTACTTTGGCGGGGTCTACAGCTTGCTCAGCTGCCTTCTGATGATCCTGGTCTGCCGGCAATTAGCGGCTAAGAAGTAAGGAAAACAAAAAAATAGAAATAGGAAAAGAATAGAAAGCAAAAACTCGCCTCACGGCGAGTTTTTTAGTCGAATAAAGTTTGCCAGTTGGAATCCCGGTGCGCGGCAAAGCACATCTTCACTTGTTCAGTTGAGTTCTTGTTTTCTGCCAGAGGCGGCAGGTCATCTTCCTTAAACCAGGCTGCCTGGCTGGTTTCGGAGTTGGCTTGGAATTTCCCGCCTAAGGACTGGCAGAGATAATAGATGTCGGTAATCCCGTAAGGATGGATGGAACCATGGTGCTTGAAGTGGTCTTGAACAGCGATAATTTTGACTGGTTTGACAGTTAAGCCTGACTCTTCCCGGCACTCCTTGACGCAGTTGTCAGCTGGGGACTGGTCGACGTCACACCAACCGCCGGGCAGGGACCAGTGCCCTTCTTTTTCCTGGACCAGGAGAATCTGGTCATCTTTGAAGATTGCTGCCCTGGTCGCGATTTTCGGGGTCTGGTAGCCACTTTCATTGCAAAAGAGCTCTTTGACCTTGTCATAGTTGACCTTACTTTTTTCCGCTAACATTTCCGCGGCTATTTCCCGCAAGCGGCTGTAGCGCTCCGTGTCAAAAACATCCTTGCTGTAAGCCAGGCCGGTCTGACCGATCGCTTGGATTTCCATGGCCCAGTCAATCAATTTGTCGCCTTTTTTCATCATGCCCTCTTTTCCTTCTGCTGTAATTGTTTCTGCCTTAATTATAGTCAAAGGGGAAAATTTTTGCGCAAAAAAGCAGATCCGGAGATCTGCTTTCTTGACTATCTTTAATATAGATTATTTGACGTAGGCTTCCTTGAAGTCCCAGTTGCCCCGGTTGTAGACCGCGTTCTTGACACTGGTCCGGACCAGCATGACGCTGGTTGAGTAGTAGAGCGGGCAGATGCCGGCATCGTTTAAGAGGATATCTTCAGCCTTGCTCATGTCGCTCCAGCGCTGGCTGGCAGACGTGGTGGTCTTGGAGTCAGCAATCAGCTTGTCGTATTCGCTGTTTGACCATTGCCCGTCGTTTTGGCTGTTGCCAGTCGTGAACAGGTCCAGGAAGGAGATTGGGTCAGCAAAGTCGGCGATCCAGTCGATCAGGCCCAGCTGGAAGTTGTGGCTGGCCAGGCGGTTCAGCAGGGTCTTGAACGGGACGCTGTCGACTTCCACCTTAACCTGCGGCAAGGTCGCTTCAATGTTGGACTGGATTGATTCGGCCGTCTTCTTGGCACTGTCGGTGTCGCTGGAGATCAAGGTCAGCTTGATCTTGCTCTTGCCCAGTTCAGCCAGGCCCTTGGCCAGGTACTGCTTGGCCAGCTTCTTATTGCCGTCCTTCGGGTAGAGGCTCTTGGCGCTGCTGGAGATCAAGCTGGTGTAGTCTTTCCCGTTGACCTTGGTCAAGTCCTTGGAGGTCAAGGTGTTGGCCGGCTGGCTGGCCCCGCCGTCGATGGTGGAAACCAGGCCCCCGCGGTCAATTGCCAGTGACAGGGCCTTGCGGATGTTGGCGTTCTTGACGTATTCGTTGCCGCTCTTGCCCTGGCCGAATTCCATGTAGTAGGTCCCGCCTTGCGGCAGCAAAGTGAAGGCCTTGTCGCTCTTCAGCTGCTTGATTTGTGAAGAGTCAAGGGAAGTAGCGTCCAGTTTCTTAGCCTGGTAGAGGTTATAGGAGGTCGTGGTTGACTTCTGCACGCTCCAGTTGATCTGGTTCAGCTTAACCTTGCTCTTGTCCCAGTAGTATTTGTTCTTGACCATCTTCCAAGACAGGTTGGACCCGGTCCAGCCCTTTTGGATGTAAGGCCCGTTGTAGACCAGGTATTTAGAAGCTGTCCCGTACTTGGAGCCATACTTCTTAACGGCTTTTTCATTTTGCGGGAAGAAGACCGCGAAGCCCATCAACTTGTTGAAGTAAGGGATCCGCCGTTCCAGGGTCACGACCAGCTTGTACTTGCCAACCGCTTTGATCCCCAGGCTCGTTGCCGGCTTCTTGCCAGCCACGATCTTGTCAGCATTCTTGATGCCTGAGAAGAGGTATGAGTATTCTGATTCAGTCTTCGGGTTGACCGTCCGCCGCCAGGAGTAGACAAAGTCCTGGGCCGTCACCGGATCCCCGTTGGACCACTTGTCGTTCTTTCTCAAGGTAAAGGTGTAAGTTTTACCGTCTTTGGAAACTTTTTCAGAGGTTGCCAGGCCGGGAGTGATCTTTGAGTCCTTG
>SFHY01000115.1 GCA_004556255.1 Lactobacillus delbrueckii | reverse complement strand
ATCAATGCTCATGCCGATATTTTCAAAGACGTGGAACAAAATCATCATAATAATTCCTGTGGACACATATGAATAGAAGGCGTTCTTGGTCGAAAAAGTGATCTTGACCATCTGCACGATCAAGACGAAGTAAATCCCGATCAAGGCCACCCCGCCGACAAAGCCAAAGCTTTCGCCGACCACGGAGAAGATCATGTCTGAGTTCCGGACTGGCACGTAGACTTTGATATTGTTAAAGCCATTGCCAAAAATCTGCCCGGCCCCGATCGCCTTCATGCTTTGCCAGAGCTGGTAGGCGCTGTTGGAGTTGTCCCCTGACGGGTCACTCCAGGACTTGATTCTTTCCAGCTGGTAAGTCTTGAAGTAGTGGCGCAGAATCGTCTGCCCTTCACTGGTAAAGACCAGGAGAATGACAGCGACGCCCACGACCACCATGAGCAGAAAGACCGGGATGATGATCTTCCAAGAAATCCCTGAAACCAGGAGAATCCCCGCGGTAATCGCGACAAAGACCAGGGTAGTCCCAAAGTCAGGCTGCAGCATAAGCAGCATAGCCACCGGCAGGAACCAGGCCATGACCTTGCCGATCAAGAGCCAGTCATTTCTGAGGTTGTGGGCATAGCGAGCATTGTGCTCTCTGACGACCCGGGCCAGCTGCAAGATAAAGGCCGGCTTCATGACTTCCGAGGGCTGGAAGCTGATAGGTCCGACGACGAACCAGCTCTTGGCCCCGCTGCTGGCAGCCGTTGTCCGGTCATACAGAAAGAGGACCGCGACCAGCATGAGGATCCCCAAGCCATACAGGTAGGGGGCCAGCTTAAAGATCTGCTCGGCGTCAAAGCGGACGATAAAGGCCACCATCAGCCAGGAAACCGTGTACCAGACAATCTGCATGGCCACTGTTCTGGTTGGCGTCCCATAGGTCGAGTCGTTGACTGACGCGTTGTAAATTGAATAGAAACTGACGAATGACAGCAAGACCACGGGAATGATAACTCCCCAGGCGATGCGGTCATACCATTTGCTTTCTTCTTGAACTTTTGCCATTAACTATCACTTTATTCGTAAAAATTATTTTTCGTGCAAGGTGAAGTAGGCCAGCAGATCGTTGATGCCGGCATCAAGGCTCTTGGCAAACATCACGTTCTTGGACTTGCTGCTGGTTACCCGGAACTTGCCGTCAACCTGCTCGATCAAGCCGATCTGGCGCTTCTTTGGAATGACTACTTCCCAAGTCGGTACCCGGCGGCCAGACAGTTCGTTGACCTCGATCCCGATGTTTTCTTGATTTCTTGACATATTCCCTCCTCGTTAGTGACTGTGGAATTTTCTGGCAATAATTTCGTCCTCATATTCTTCTGGGTGGGGATTGCGCAAAAGGGTAAACTTGTCCGGTACTGGATCCACCCCGCCGCGGTTAAAAGGATTGCAGCGCAGGATCCTTGCCAGGCCCATCAGCAGTCCCAAAAGCGGACCATGCTTTTCCAAAGCAGTGATCATATAGCTGGAGCAGGTCGGGTAGAAACGGCAGCTGTCCGGCAAAATTGGTGAGATTGCCCGCTGGTAAAAGCGGACTAGAAGAATCATTATTTGACGCATTATTAGTGACGTTCGTGCTTTTCAATATGCTGCAGCAGGATGCCAGTGCCCAAAGCAACTGATTCAAGCGGTGATTCAGCGATCAAAACCGGAACCTGCAGGCTGTCGGCAATCAGCTTGTCGATGTTCTTCAGCAAGGCGCCACCGCCGGTGATCATAATCCCGCGGTCGATGATGTCAGCGGACAATTCCGGTGGCGTTTCCTGCAGAACCTGCTTGGTAGTGTCAATGATGCTTTGCAGTCCTTCTTGCAGGGCCTCAGTTACTTCAGAGCTGTTTACCTTGATCTGCTTTGGCAGGCCGTCAATCGTGTCCCGGCCGCGGACATTCATGCTTGCGTCCGGGTCTGGATCAGTAGCGGCACCAATTTCAATCTTGATGGCTTCAGCCGTCCGCATCCCAATCAAGAGCTGGTGGTTAGCCTTGATGTAGTTGACGATGGCCTGGTTCATCCGATCCCCAGCATAGCGCAGGGACTTGGAAGTCACGATTTCACCCATGGACAGGATGGCGATGTCTGTCGTCCCCCCGCCGATGTCGATGACCATGTTGCCTTGCGGCTTGAAAATGTCCAAGCCGGCACCAACGGCAGCCACCTTTGGCTCATAGTCCAGGTAAACCTTGCCGCCGCCAGACTTTTCAGCAGCCTGGATGATGGCCTTTTGCTCAATTGAAGTTACGCCAGTCGGGGTGCAGACCAGAATGTTCGGCTTGCTCATGAAGCCCTTGACGTTCAGCTTTTCAACAAAGTATGAAAGCATGGCTTCAGTAATGTCAAAATCAGCAATTACCCCGTCCTTCAAAGGCCGGATAACGCGGATGTTGCCAGGAGTACGGCCAACCATTTCATAAGCTTCAGTGCCGACAGCGACCACCTTGTTGGTGTTCGTATCCACGGCAACCACGGATGGCTCGTCGATCACAATGCCCTTGCCGGAAACGTTGATCAAAACGTTCGCGGTCCCCAAATCAATACCAATATCTTTTGACACGTCTATTTCCTCCATAACATATTAATTTTAATTGTACCATAAAAGCGCTCTGTATAGCGGCTTCCGCTTAGCTTTAACCTATTCTTTAAAACAGGTTAGACAATTGTAATGAAGTATCTATCAAGGCGATCAAAAATTGGCCGACCGTATAGCCCAGGGCAATCGCCGTAAAAATCAAGAAGACCTGGGCTTCGAAGACCCGGCTAGACCGAATGATTTTCTCAATTCTGACGGCTTTGATCGCCTGAAAGGCTAAGGCAATGCAAACAAAGTAGATCACCAAGCTGATGATTGCGTGAATTCCAAGTTGTCTCATATAAAATCTACCATAAAAAAAGAGCGGAATAAATCCGCTCTTTTCCCTTATTTGTGCAGCGCGTCGTAAACGTGAATCCGGTTTACAGCCCGCCGCAAAGCAATTTGAGCCCGTTCCAATGACTGCTCGTCGTGCTTTTCCTTGGCTTCCTTGATGTGCGCCTCGGCCCGCTGCTTGGCAGCTTCAGCCCGACTGAGGTCAATGTTGCGCGCGCGTTCTGCGTTGTCGGCAATAATCGTTGCCACATTGTCTGCGAATTCGATGATCCCCCCGCTGACGGCGATGTGATCAACCTTGTGGTCGACATCGGCGCCACGTTGGACCCGAACTTCACCAATCGTGAGCGGAGTTAAAATCGGCAGGTGGTTGTACAAGATCTGCCGGTCGCCGTCAATAGCCCGCATTGAGACGGAGCTGCCACGGTGAGAATAGATTAACCCGTTTGGCGTAACGATATTGATCTTAAACAGTTTCTCTGCTTCTGCCATGATGCATCAACCTACTTTTCTAATAAGGCTTTTGCTTCCGGATCGCTTGGGGTAACCCCCATCTTTTGCGCCTTCTTCAAAACGTCTTCGATCGGGCCAACGCCTCTGAAGGCATCTTCAGGCAAGTCGTCAAGATGGCCGTCGAGGATCATCTTGAAGCCCTTGATCGTTTCCTTGATTGGAACGTATGAGCCTGGAACGCCGGTAAAGACTTCGGCAACGAAGAAGTTTTGTGACAGGAAGAACTGAATCTTACGTGCCCGGGCAACGATCAGCTTTTCTTCGTCTGACAATTCATCCATACCCAAAACTGAGATGATGTCTTGCAGTTCGCGGTAGCGTTGCAGAATGTGCTGAACCCGGGTAGCAACGTCGTAGTGTTCCTGGCCGACAATTTCTGGGTCCAGGGCACTGGAAGTTGATTCAAGCGGGTCAACGGCTGGATAGATACCTTGTTCTACCAAGCTACGTTCCAAGTTGGTCGTCGCGTCCAAGTGGGCGAAAGTAGTCGCTGGCGCTGGGTCAGTGTAGTCGTCGGCTGGAACGTAAACGGCTTGGATAGAGGTGATTGACCCCTTCTTGGTGGAAGTGATTCTTTCTTGCAATTGACCCATTTCCGTTGCCAAAGTTGGCTGGTAACCAACGGCACTCGGAATCCGGCCCAGCAAGGCAGAAACTTCGGAACCGGCCTGGGTAAACCGGAAGATGTTGTCGATGAAGAGCAGCACGTCCTGACCTTCAACGTCTCTGAAGTATTCAGCGATCGTCAAACCGGTCAAAGCGACCCGCATTCTGGCACCAGGCGGCTCGTTCATCTGCCCGAAGACCATGGCAGTCTTTTCCAAAACGCCAGATGCCTTCATTTCGAAGTAAAGGTCGTTACCTTCACGGGTTCTTTCCCCGACACCAGTAAAGACGGAAATACCGTTGTGTTCCTGGGCAATGTTGTGAATTAATTCCTGGATAATCGTGGTCTTGCCGACCCCGGCACCACCGAACAGACCGACCTTACCACCACGAAGATATGGTTCCAGCAAGTCGATAACCTTGATACCAGTTTCCAGGATTTCACGGCTAGTAGTTAATTCATCATACTTAGGTGCTT
>SFHY01000114.1 GCA_004556255.1 Lactobacillus delbrueckii | reverse complement strand
CGACACCTTGGCATTAGCCATCTGGGCGTTGGTCTGGGCCGTCTTGATCCCGTCATAGAGGGCATATTCGTTGATTCCTAAATACTTGACGATGTAGTTGTTGTCAAAAGTCCGCGTGAGCAGGCCTGACCGGTCCTTTTGGGCCAAAAGGAGGTTGCCCCCCATCAAGAGCAGGGCTGTCAGTTCAATGGCGACCTTCCTTTTCCAGGACTGGGCGTAGAGGTCCATTTTGAAAAACTTCCCTAGCAAAAGCCCCAGCAGGATCAAGGGGTCAGCAAAGGCTAAAAAGTCGCTGCCCTTGAGGATGCCGGCAATGCTTTTGCCCAAATTCTCCGAAGCGCTGCCCGAATTCTGCAGCAGGGAGAAAGAGAGAAAGTTGGAGAATTCCCGGTAGTAAAGGATGTTGGCAAAGAGCCAGGTGGCCAGGAGGAAGTCCAGGATCAGCATGGTCCAGTAGGACTTCCGCCCCTTCATCAGCATCCCCAGACCCAGGATCAGCATCCCCGACGGAATAGGGTTGATGAGCAAGAGGAAGCCCTGCATCGGCCCTGTCGCCCCCAGGGTAAACTTGGTCAGATAGATTAGGTAACACTTGAGCCAGTAGCCGAAGACCGCCAGGGTAAAGAAGCCGTTCTTGGAAGTCCTAAGCCAGGTCCCAAAGGCCTTAATTTTCTGCATTTCTTTCACCTCAAAAAAATCAGTCCCGCAACTTGGCCGGCTTGAAGGACCAGCCAAAGATGCCGAGAATCATGCCGAAGAAGTAGGTCGCGAACCGCCACAAGAACATGGCCAAAACGACCACCCCCGGCTGGCTGATGAAGCTGGCAAAGAGGGTCTGGAAGCTGAATTCCGCCCCGCCGCTGGCCCCAGGCAAAGGAATCACGGCCATGAACATGATGATCAGGATCGTCATCAAGGTCACCTGGACATAGTCAACGGGCTGACCCAAGGCCCGCAAGGTCAGGCAAGGAGCCGAGTAGTAGCACAGGAGCTGGCCAACCGTCAAGAGGACCACGCCCCAGAGCTTTTTCTTCTCAGCCTTAAGGGCCTGGCTTTCCTTGTAGAAGCTTTCCACTTGCTCCAGGGTCGACCTCTCCCAAGCCTGGGTCCTTTCCTGGCCAAAAATCCGCCCCAACAGCTTCATGACCTTTTTAACAGCCTTGACCGTCCAGTTATGGGCAAACATGGCTAACAGGAGCAGGATGATGGAGAAGACGTGGAGGGCAAAGCCCAGGAAAATAAAGATAGCTAAAGCCGAGAACTTGCCGGCCACAAAGTGAAAGCCGAAGATAAAGGCCGTCAAATAGGCAAATAAGACAACCAATTGGTAGCAGATGAACTTCATCATCAAAATTGAGGTTGCCCGGCCACCAGCCATGCCCATTTCCACCATGGCCGCCAATTGCGACGGCTGCCCGCCAGTGGCCATCGGGGTGATCCCGTTGAAAAGGGCCTGGATGAGCGGAATCCGCAGATAAGACCAGAAGCTCCGCTTGGCTGTCCCCGGCCTTTTGGCCAAAAGGCGGAGGATCAAGGCCTCACAGACATAGGACAAGGCCATGGCCAAAAAGACCAGGACCAGGCGCGAAGGGATAATCTGTCCGGCTGCCGCCTTTAAAGTCGCCATGGGCGTGGCCCGGAGGTCAAAGTATAAAACAAGGGAGCTGATCAATAAGACGATCAGGACTCCCCACAGATTTTTCTTATTCATAGCTGATCTGCCCCAATTCCCGGCCCAGCTGGTACTGTTCCTGGTAAAAGTCCCGCCAGATTTCAGCCAGGTGGTCTTCAGAATACTGCTGGCTGGCCTTGCGGGAAAGCTCCTGCTGGCGGGCCAGGACTTCCGGATGAGTGGCCGCGAAGCGGAGCTGTTCGTTCATTTCAGCAAAGTCCTTGCCTGATAAGTAGTAACCATCAATGATCGCCCGGTAGAGGTCCAGGTCTCTGAGCAAGACCGGGGTCCCGCAGCTGAAGGCTTCCAGAACTGACATCGGGAAGAGTTCGTCAAAGGACGGCAAGAGGAAGAGGTCGGCCATGTTCAAATAGTCAACCAGCTTTTCCCGGTCGATGATCCCGGTAAAGGTCAAGTTCTTTGGCGGGTTTTCGACCAATTTCTTGAAGTGATCATAGCCGTCCGTGATCTTGCCGAAAGAGAAGCCGCCGGCCCAGATGAACTGGTAGTCAGGGTTGGCTTCCGCCAATTTGGCGAAGTCGTCGACCCCTTTTCTGGCCTGGACCTGCCCGTCGCCAAAGACAACGAACTTGTCCTGCGGGATGCCCAATTCCTGCCGGGTGGCATTCTTCTTGGCCTGGGTCTGTTCATAGAATTCGCTCTTGGCCACGAAGTTCGGGATGTAGCGGATCTTGTTTCTGTCCAGGCCGTATTCAGTCAGCTTATCGATGAAGATCGGGTTGACGACCACGATCTGGTCCATCCGCTTGTAAAAGTCGATCACGTACTGGTAGAAGACCTTTTTAGCCACCCCTGGCAATTTGATTGACCCTTCCAAGGTATCTGGCAAAAAGTGGACATAGCCGATCTTGCGGCCTCTGGCTGGTGAAAAGCTGTTGGCAAAGTAGGTCGGATTAATGGTGTGGTAGTGGGTCAAGTCGCTTCTGCCGTACTTGTTGATGGTCACGTAGAAATCATCGACCAGGTGGGTCCTGAGAAGCCGGATCAGTTCCAGGTAGGCTGCCCCGACCCCTTGGCCGGCGACTGAGTCCGCCTGGGAAAACATGTTGATTCTAATCATTATTGTCCTCTTTTTTCACTTGATAGTTGTCAATCGCGTACTGGTAAAACTTGCAGACCTCGCTGGCAAAGTGGCTGGCTGAAATTTCTTCCAGCTTCTTTTCCAAGAGCTGGGGCGGAATCTCCTGCCGGCCTTGGCGCAGGTAAGCCGCGATTTCTTCCTTCATCTGCCGCAAGCTTTCAAAAGTCAAGCCGTAAGCCGGATCGTCAAAGACCTGGTCAGTGTAGTCGGTCTTGTAAACCACGCACTTGCGACCGCTGCCCAGGGCTTCGATATAGGTCAACCCCTGGGTTTCCGTGTCGCTGGCTGAGACAAAGAAATCCGCCATCTTATAGTAGCTGGCGACCTGGTCATGGGGAATATTGCCGGCAAAAAACACATGATCTTCCAAAGTCAGGCGCTCAACCTGCTCTTTTAAGACATCTACGTCCGGGCCGTCGCCGGCGATAACAAAGACCAGCTTAGGGAATTCGGTCAACAGGTCCGGCATGACCCGGAGAATGCGGTCAATCTTCTTTTCCGCGGCCACCCGGCCCAGGGTGATGATCACCTGGGCATCCGGGTCAATCCCCAGTTTCTCCCGCAGATTCGCCTTGTCCGGGCCGCTGATGGCGTCCAGGTCGACCCCGGTAGGAATCACCCGCATGGGGATCTCTACCCCGTAGCGGGTCAATAAAGCCGCTACCCGCTGGCTGGGGGCGATGACCCCGTCCATGTTCTTCAAGTAGCTCTTGGTGAACTGCTGGACATGGACCGGCCGGAGCAGGTGGCCATTTAAGACATAGTGCAGGTAGTCTTCGTACATGGTGTGGTAGGTGTGGATGGCCGGGATGCCCAATTGCCGGGCCACATACTTGCCAATTGAGCCCATGGAAAATTCGGTCTGGGTGTGGACGATGTCCAGGTTGACCTCCTTGGCCACCTTGACCGCCTCAAACAGGCCCCGGAAAGCAATCCGCCGCTCAGAGAAGCCAATGAAGGGCACGGAGCTGAAGCGGAAGATGTTGGCTTCAACCGTGTCCTTGTCAACATTAGGATCAGTGGTCGTGAAGATGAAGACATTGTGACCCTGGGCCTCCAAAGCTTCTTTAAGGGTTTTGATTGACGTCGCTACCCCGCTGTTTTGCGGGAAGTAGGTGTCTGTAAACAAACCGATATTCATGTGCGCTCATTACCTCCATACTAAAAGACATTATAGAGAATCGGCAAAAGAGGTGCAAATTTCTTAAGCAAAATACAAAGAATAAAAGATTTTTTCTGCAGGAAAAAAGATAAAGATAAAAGAAAAACGACTCCCAAGAGGAAGTCGTTTCAAGCGATAGCGGTGATCGGGGTCGAACCGATACGTCCGTAATGGACACCAGATTTTGAGTCTGACGCGTCTGCCAATTCCGCCACACCGCCGTGATATTAAACTTGAATAGCGGTGATCGGGGTCGAACCGATACGTCCGTAATGGACACCAGATTTTGAGTCTGACGCGTCTGCCAATTCCGCCACACCGCCATGCTATTCTACTTGGCCGTTAAGCCTAAGGCGGGGATCGGAGTCGAACCGACGATTAAGGTTTTGCAGACCTCTGCCTTACCACTTGGCTACACCGCCACGATTATTCTTTTCTGCCCTTCGGCTAGGGCGGTATGTGGGAATCGAACCCACGTATGCTGGATCCACAAACCAGTGTGTTAACCACTTCACCAATACCGCCATATTCTGTTAACAGGGATAGTAGGAATTGAACCCACACCGACGGTTTTGGAGACCGTAGTTCTACCTTTAAACTATATCCCTATTAT
>SFHY01000011.1 GCA_004556255.1 Lactobacillus delbrueckii | reverse complement strand
AAAAAAGGCACCAAACAGACAAGTTCTGTTTAGTGCCTTTATCAAAATCATATAAAACTCCTTGACAAGCATCAGTAAGATTTGACAAAGAGCCTTTTTAATCTGCTTCTGCTTATTCTTCGTTCAAGAAGACGCCTGGCTTTTCTTCGCTCATGATGTTCATGCCGGCAGCCAGGTCTTCAACGGCAACGACTGGGAAGCCCTTGGCCTTGAGCTTCTTGCAGATGGCCTTCAGTTCAGTTTCCGTGGTCCCTTGCGGCAGGGTGAAGAGGGTCCGGCGGACGTACTTGCCGTCAAATTCGCTGGCTGGCGCGTCCAGAGTCATGGCCCCGGCCAGGTTGACGAACTTGGCGATGATCTTGGTCATCTTGGTCAAGTTGCCGCTGTCGTTGGTTGACAAGACAGTCAAGACGTAAGCCCCGGTCTTGACGTTCCAGGCTGAGGACAGCATGTCCAGCAGGCGGGCGTGGGTCAAGATGCCGTAGAAGGTGTTGTCAGTGTCCAAAACAGCAATGTAAGGCAAGTCCTTGATGGTAAAGAAGACTTGGAAGAAAGGCGCGTTGATCTTGATGGTCTTGGTGGCGTTCTTCAAGAGGTAGGTTACCGGCAAGCTCATGTCCCCGCCTTGGGACTTGTGGCGGTAAATGTGCATCTTGTAGATGTTGCCGCGGAAGATCTTGCCGCTGTCATCCAGGATTGGCACGCAGCGGTAGCCGGAGCTTTCCAGTACCTTCAGGGCTTCTTCCAGGGTAGCGTGTTCGTTGACAGTCGTCAGGTAGTCTTTCTTGATGACCAGTGATTTGATTAACATAGGAGAACCTCCGTTATGTGGATTTACATGTAAATGTTTTCTTATCTCATACTTTCACATTATAGCATGCAGGAAATAGAAATTAAAGTTGGCTTAAAAGACAGGAAAGCGTAAGATTTTTGCCAGTTGTGCTAAAATTATTAAGATACAGCAAGTGAGGAGACTTTTGATGAAATTAATCGTTGCTTTGGGCAATCCTGGCCTTAAATATGAAAAAACCAAGCACAATACCGGCTTCATGGCCCTGGACCACTATTTAGCTGAAAAGGGCCTGCGCCTGGACCGCGACAAGTTCACGGCCCTCTACGCCAAGGAGAAAGTGGCGGGCGAGGACGTGATCTTCATGGAGCCGCAGACCTACATGAACGAATCCGGCAGAGCCGTGGGCGCGGCGGCCAAATTCTTCAAGATCGACCCCAGCGACATCCTGGTTATCCACGACGACATGGACATGCCAATCGCCAAGTTGCGGATCCGGGCCGGCGGCAAGTCGGGCGGCCACAACGGGATCAAGAGCATCATTGCCTGCCTGGGGACTGAGAAATTCAACCGCCTGAAGATTGGCATCCGGCACCCGGACAAGCAGAGCGTGGTTTCCTGGGTCCTGACTCCGTTTAATCCCGACCAGCAAAAGGAGCTGGAAGCCAGCTTTGCCAAGGTTGACCAGATCATTGACGACTTTATCGCTGGCAAAGACGCCCAGTACTTAATGAACCGTTACAATTAAAGACAAGCACACGAACATGCAAGTAATTGATTTTTTGAAAAAAGATCAAGCAGTGACTGCTTTTATCGCGAAAACGTCCCGGATCAAGAACTCCCTGCTTACAGGAGTCGAACGGGGCGCTTTTGCTGTTCTCATCCAGGCTTATTTAGCCCAGGTGGGCCAGCCCCTGCTCTTGATCGAAGAGAATGAATACAAGGCCCAGGAGCGCTACAACGACTTGAGCCGGCTTTTGGCCGATGATGACTTGGAGCTTTTTGCTCTGGACGGGAACCTGGCCACGCAAACGGCGGTCAGTTCACCGGATGAACTCAGCAGCCGGATTCAGTGCTTGAACCTGCTCTTAAGCGGCCGGCCTGGCGTCGTGATCGCGACCCCGCAGGGCCTGCAGTATCCGTTAAGTGACCCGGCCCTGTTTGAAAAGGGACAGAAGCATTTTGCAGTTGGGGATGAAATTGCCCTGCCCGATTTAGCCCAGTGGCTGAACCAGGCCGGCTACCACCGGGAAAACCTGGTCGTCAAGCCGGGCGAGTTCGCCATGCGGGGGGACATCGTCGACCTTTATCCTTTGGACCGGGAAAGCCCCCTGCGCCTGGAATTTTTCGGCGACGAAATCGACACGATCAAGACTTTTGACCTGACCAGCCAGCGCAGCCTGGAGGAATTGCCGGAAGTGACCGTGCCAGCGGCCAGCGACCACGTCTTTACGGCAGAGGACTTGGACCGGGCGGGCCGGGAACTGGCTGGCGACCTGCCAAAGGAAGCAGCCGCCAGCCTGGAAATCGCCCAAGAGGCCTTAGCTAACGGGCAATTGCCAGATGACTATGACCGCTACCTGGACTACCTTTTGCCTGAGTCTTTCAGTCTGCTGGACTACCTGCCGGCTAAAGGCTTGCTTTTGTTCAATGATTGGCAGCTGATCGCCGAAAGCGTCAAGAATATGGACGCCATCAACGATGACTACCTGGCCAGCCAGATCGCCAGCAAGATGATGACCAGCCGGCAGAAGCTGCGCCTGGATTTTGACACGGTGCTAAAGGCAGACAGTCACCACCGCCTCTATGTCAGTCTGATGGCCCACTCTATGGGCCGGCTCCGTTTTGGCCAGCATTTGGCCTGGGACAGCCGGGAGCC
This sequence comes from Lactobacillus delbrueckii, assembly GCA_004556255.1. Lineage (GTDB taxonomy): Bacteria > Bacillota > Bacilli > Lactobacillales > Lactobacillaceae > Lactobacillus > Lactobacillus delbrueckii_B. The sequence goes on along the minus strand of SFHY01000011.1, from coordinate 18,639 downwards.
GCAGCAGTTTTTCAGCCAGATGGAGCTTTTGAAAACTGAGCTGGACTCTTATGCCAAAAAGGGGCAGACCGTGGTCTTGCAGCTGTCCAGCCGCCGGCAGGCGGAAGAATTCAACCGGAGCTGCCATGACTATGACATCTACCTGCCTTTGGCAGAAGCAGACGGCTTAAAAGAAGGCCGGGCCCAACTGGTTATCGGCGGCTATGCCAGCGGCTTTGTCCTGCCCGACAGCGACCTGGTCTACCTGACGGAAAAGGAACTTTTTAACCAAAGCAAGCGGCCGAAGAAGCGGATCAAGACCCTGGAAAACGCCCAGCGCCTGCGCAGCTACACGGAACTGAAGCCTGGCGACTATGTAGTCCACGTTAACCATGGTATCGGCCGTTTTGAAGGCATCCAGACCCTGGAGACCGACGGAAAAAAGCGGGACTATATCACCATCACCTACCAAAAGGGTGACCAGCTTTTTGTCCCGGCTGACCAATTGAGCCTGGTGCAAAAGTACGTGGCTTCAGAAGGCAAGCAGCCCCATGTCAACAAGCTGGGCGGCAGCGAGTGGGCCAAGACCAAGAAGCGGGTTGCCGCCAGAGTCGAGGACATCGCTGATGACTTGATCGACCTGTACGCAAAAAGAGAGGCGGAGAAGGGCTTTGCCTTTTCCCCGGATGGATCTGACCAGGCTGCCTTTGAAGCTGCCTTTCCTTATGAGCCAACCCCTGACCAATTGCGGGCCAGCAGCGAAATCAAGGCTGACATGGAAAAGGCCAAGCCGATGGACCGGCTTTTGGTCGGGGATGTCGGCTTCGGGAAAACCGAAGTGGCCATGCGGGCAGCCTTTAAAGCCATCTGTGACGGCAAGCAGGTCGCCTTCCTGGTACCGACGACCATCCTGGCCCAGCAGCACTACCAGACCATCAAGGACCGTTTTAAGGGCTTCCCAGTGGAAATTGCCAGCCTCTCCCGCTTCCAGGGACAGGCTGAAAGCAAGAAGATCGTGGCCGGCCTAAAAGACGGCAGTATTGACTTGGTAGTCGGCACCCACCGGATTTTGTCCAAGGACGTCCAGTTCAAGGACCTGGGCCTGCTCATTATCGACGAAGAGCAGCGTTTTGGGGTAGCCCATAAGGAAAAGCTCAAGCAACTGAAGACCAATATTGACGTTTTGACCCTGACGGCCACTCCGATCCCGCGGACTCTGCACATGTCCATGATCGGGATCAGAGACCTGTCAGTCATGGAAACGCCGCCGCAAAACCGGTATCCAATCCAGACTTATGTCCTGGAACAGTTGCCAGGCACGGTCAAGGAGGCCTGCCAAAGGGAAATGCAGCGGGGCGGCCAGGTTTTTTACCTGCACAACCGGGTCGGGGATATTGAGGAAACGGTCGCCCGCTTGGAGCAGCTTTTGCCAGAGGCCCGGATCGCCTATGCCCATGGGCAAATGAGCGAAAACCAATTGGAAGACATCTTGAGCCGCTTTTTGGACCGGGAATTCGACATTTTGGTCACCACGACCATCATTGAAACCGGGATCGACATGCCTAATGTCAACACCATGATCATTGAAGATGCCGACCACTACGGCCTCAGCCAGCTCTACCAATTGCGGGGCCGGATCGGCCGGTCAGCCCGCCTGGCCTATTCCTACTTCCTCTACCAGCCAAACAAGGTGCTGACGGAAGTGGGGGAAAAGCGGCTGGACGCCATCCGGGACTTTACCGAGCTGGGGGCAGGCTTCAAGATCGCCATGCGGGACTTGTCCATCCGCGGGGCTGGCAACATGCTGGGGGCCCAGCAGCACGGCTTTATCGACAGCGTCGGCTACGACCTCTACTCCCAGATGCTGGCTGACGCCATCAAGGAGCGGCAGGGGAAGAAGCCAGTTAAAAAGAGCAATGCCGAGGTCGACCTGGGCCTGGAAGCCTATATTCCAGAAGAATACATCGCCGACCAGGAGCAGAAGATCGAATTTTACAAGAAGATCAAGGGGATCGGCAGCCTGCAGGACCGGGAAGAGATCGAAGACGAGCTCCTGGACCGTTTTGGCGACTATCCGGCAGCTGTTGAGAACCTGCTCAACGTGGCCAGCTTGAAGGCCAGCTGCGACTTGGCCCAGATTTTGACCCTGGTCAAGGATAAGAAGCAGATCCGGGTCATTTTCAGCGATTCCGGCAGCCGGGAAATGGAAGGGCCGAACATCTTCAAGGCCCTGGAACACGTTTCCTGGAAGGCCCGGATCGCCCTTGGCGCCCAAAAACGCCTGGTGGTTACCCTGCTTTTGCCAGACAAGCTGACCCGGCGGGCCATGTTCGCGGAACTGGGCACTTTTGCCAAGGACGCGGCGAATATCATCCAGCGGTAATTTTTTAAGAGCAAAAAGTTAAAACAGAAAAAGCTAAAAAAGCAAAAATTAACAGACAGGAGACAAGCATGAGAATCGACAAGTTTTTGAAAATTTCCCGCCTGGTTAAGCGGAGAACGGTGGCCAAGGAAATGGCTGACCAGGGCCGGGTAAGCGTGAACGGCAAGACCGTCAAATCCAGCTACAACGTAGTTGTCGGCGATGTGATCGCTGTCGCTTACGGGACCAGGGTAATTAAGGCCCGGGTCCTGGACTTACGGGAAACGACCAAAAAGGCGGAAGCCGGGGACTTATACGAATTAGTCGACTAATGACTTTTTTCACCAAAGCTGATATACTAAATCTGTTATATGATTTTAAGATAGGGTAGACAGTGATGGGGAACAACAGAGGAAATCAGCAAAACGTAACGCCGCTGCGGCCGGACCAGGATGTCCGCCGTTTGAAGAAGCGGCAAATCAAGTTCAGAGAAGTGCACCGGGTCCGGCGCAACCGGATCGTAGCCTTGATCCTGCTGGTCTTTGCCGTCTTAGGCTTCCAGCTGGCCATGACCAAGGCCCGGACGGCCAAGATCCAGAATCAGGTCAGCCAGAATCAGGCAACCTTGACCAAGATCAAGAAGAACAAGGAAAAGCTGACCAACGAGCGCGACGATATGAAGGACAGCGACTACGTGGCTAAGGTGATCCGCTACAAATACAAGTACACGAAAGACGGCGAGCGGGTCTACAACATCAAGGAAAAGAGCGATAACTGATGAACTACAAAGTTGGCCAGCGCCTTGACGGTGTAATCAACAATGTGACAGACCTGGGCATCTTCGTGACCCTGCCCAAGCATAAGAGCGGCCTGGTTCACCGCAATGACTTTGGCAGCGACTGGCCAAGAGAGCGCCAGCACTGGCAGGTGGGCGACCAGGTCAGAGTGGTGGTCCAGAACCTGCGCAAGGGCCGGCTGGACTTGTCCATCCGCCGGGTCAACGATCCGGATCTGATCGATCTGGCCAACCAGTTCAGCCAGTTGAAGGCCGGCGACTTTGACCGGGTCCTCAACCAGGTTGACCAGGAGGCGCGAGCAGAAATAAAGCAGCTGGAAGCTGCCTTGAAATAAAAACGGCCCTAGGGGGCCGTTTTTTGTATGGACGAGGGAGTAAAGCATGGACATTGAAAAAAGACTATTGGCCTTTTTCGCCGAAGAAGGCCTGCCTTTGGAAGGAAATTTCCTGGTCGCGGCCAGCGGCGGCCCGGATTCAATGGCACTTTTGGATTTAATGCGGCGCCTGCCAGGCGACTTTAAGCTCTACGCGGCCCACTTAGACCACCAGCTGCGGGCTGACAGCCAAAAAGAGAGCCAGGTGCTGCGGGCTTACTGTCATAAATACCAGCTCCCTCTATATGAAAGCGTCTGGCCCAAGTCCCTTCACCCGGCAAATGGCCTGGAAGCAGCGGCCCGGGATTACCGCTATGACTTCTTGTTTGAAGTAGCCCGGCAGGTTAAGGCTGACTACCTGTTGACGGCCCACCACGGGGACGACTTGCTGGAAAACATCCTGCTCAAGCTGGTCCGGTCAGGTATTCCCCGGGAAATGAACAGCCTCAAACTCGTCAGCCAGCGGGGGCAGGTCAAGCTGGTCCGGCCACTTCTGGCGGTTGGCAAGGCTGACCTTTTGGCTTATGCGGAAAAGCGGGGGCTGGAATATGTCGAAGACGAGACCAACTTTGAGGGCATCACGGCCCGCAACCGCCTGCGCCAGGAGGTCGTTCCACTTTTGAAAAAGGAGAGTCCGGACCTTTTGGAAAATGCCTGGCGCTTCAGCCGGGAAATGACGGCGGAGGAAGACTACTTTGCCCAGGCGGCTGGCAAGCTGCCCGACCCGGAATTTTTCTTTGGCGGCTGGCGGATTCCTAAAGTGGCCGGGCAGGCAGAAACCGAGCTCTTCAAGGCTTACCTGGAGAATTTTATCCAAAAAAAGTACAATAAAAGAGTCCAGCTGGACCGGATTCTGTTAGCCAACCGGCAAAGCCAGGAAAAAGGGGGGCTCCACCTCAGCTTTTACCAGGGCTATTACTGGCTTTACCCAGTCAAGCAGCCGGCTCCCAAGCCCTTAGAGGCAATTGAAGTTGGTCAGCCCTTCTTTTTCAGAGGAAATTGTTATCTGTTAAGTGAGGAAAAGCTAGAGAAAAGTCCTTTGGCAGAAATATCATTTCCCGGGAAATTATCTGCCGGAAGCCTGCCAAGCGGCCAGCGCCTGCTTTTAAAAGACGGCAGCCGGACAAAGAGCAAGAAGCTTTTCGCGGCGGCAGGGATTCCGCTGGCCCTGCGGGGTAACTGCCTCAGCCTCTTTGCTGGACAAGAAGCGGTTTATGTTGAAGGCTGCTACCAGCAGGCAGGTAAAGAAGGGGAAAGGCCGCTGTATTTGCAGCAAGTGAAAACATGCAAGAAAGACAGGTAAAAACTTCGATAGTTGCCGGCTTTTATGTTAAAATTTGGGGAGTAATTCTTCGATCTGACGGAGGTCATTTATGAAAAATAATCGGAATCGACTATTTAGCAATGGTCTATTCTACATAGTCGTATTTTTGCTTCTCCTCTGGGGAATCAATTGGGCCCTTGGCGGCAGCAGCAATTCCGGTGCAACTGAAACCATCAGTTATTCGGAATTCGTGAAGAAGCTGCGCAATGGCGAAATCAAGGACTTTAACGTGCAGCCGTCCAACGGGGTCTACTCCGTAACTGGTAGCTACAAGTCAAGTCAAACCAAGTCATCCTCAAGCTCAGACATCTTTGGCGGAAACACTTCCTCCAAGGTGACTGGATTCTCAACCACGATGCTGGAAAACGACTCCAGCGTCAAGAAGGTCCAGGACCTGGCCCAGTCTGAGAACGTCAAGATGAGCACCCAGGGTGAATCACAGTCCAGCAACTGGATTTCAACGATCATCATGCTGGTGCCAACCGTCCTCTTCATCGTCTTGATGGTCATGATGATGAACCAAGGCGGCAGCCGGGGCCAGGGCGGCGGTATCATGAACTTCGGCCGCTCCAACGTCAAGCCGCAGGACCCGAAGAAGAACAAGGTCCGCTTTGACGACGTGGCCGGTGAAGAAGAAGAAAAGCAGGAACTGGTGGAAGTTGTCGAATTCTTGAAGAACCCGGCAAGATACACCAAGCTGGGGGCAAGAATCCCGTCCGGTGTCCTGCTTGAGGGGCCTCCGGGTACTGGTAAGACCTTGCTGGCCAAGGCCGTAGCCGGTGAAGCAGGCGTACCGTTCTTCTCCATCTCTGGTTCAGACTTCGTTGAAATGTTCGTCGGGGTCGGGGCCAGCCGTGTCCGTGACCTGTTCACCAACGCCAAGAAGAACGCGCCAAGCATCATCTTCATCGACGAAATCGACGCCATCGGCCGCCAGCGTGGCAATGGCCAGGGCGGCGGCAACGATGAACGTGAACAAACCTTGAATCAGCTGCTGGTTGAAATGGATGGTTTCGAAGGCGACGAAGGCGTTATCGTCATGGCCGCGACCAACCGGTCTGACGTGCTTGACCCGGCCTTGACCCGGCCAGGCCGTTTTGACCGGAAGGTCCTGGTTGGCCGTCCGGACGTCAAGGGCCGGGAAGCCATCCTGCGCGTCCACGCCAAGAACAAGCCGCTGGCTGACGACGTCGACTTGAAGGAAGTTGCCCGTCAGACTCCTGGCTTTGTCGGGGCTGACCTGGAAAACGTCCTTAACGAAGCTGCCTTAGTCGCAGCCCGCCGGAACGGGACCAAGATCACCGCGGCTGACATCGATGAAGCTGAAGACCGGGTAATCGCTGGTCCAGCCAAGAAGGACCGGATGATTTCCAAGAAGGAACGCGAACGCGTGGCCTTCCACGAAGCTGGTCACTCAATCTGTGGTCTGGTCCTGAGCGACTCAAGAACTGTCCGCAAGGTGACCATCGTGCCTCGTGGCCGGGCAGGCGGCTACAACATCATGCTGCCGAAGGACGACCAGTTCATCTTGACCAAGAAGCAGCTCTTTGAGCAAATCGTTGGTTTGATGGGTGGCCGGGCCGGCGAAGAAGTCGTGGTCGGCGACCAGTCAACTGGGGCTTCAAACGACTTTGAACAAGCCACGGCAATTGCCCACAGCATGGTGGTCAACTACGGGATGACCGATGAACTGGGCATGGTTGAACTGGAAAAGGAAGGCGAAGGCACTCCTTACGGCTTCAAGCCTTACAGTGAAGCAACCGCGGCCAAGATCGACGAAGCAGTCAAGAAGATCCTGGACGAAGCCCACGCCAAGGCGGTTGAAATTGTTGAAAACAACCGGGAAAAGCACCGGATCATTGCTGAAGCCCTGCTGAAGTACGAAACTCTGGATGAAAAGCAAATCTACTCACTCTACAAGACCGGGAAGATGCCTGAAAAGTCCAGCGAAGAGTTCCCATCTGAAGCCAAGGCCTTGAGCTATGAAGAAGCCAAGGAAGCTGCTCAGAAGCGGGCAGAAGAAAAGGCTGAGGAAAAGGCGGAAGAAGATACTGCTGAAAAGCAAGCTCTGGCAACGCCAAGCGAAGACGCGGTCAAGCCGGAAACCGACGCCGCCAAGCTCGCTGAGCCAGATGCTTCAGCAAGTCAAGAAGACTCTGCTGATTCTCTGCCGACGCCAAGCGAAAGCGACCTGTCAAAGGATCCTGAAAAGGACAACAATGACGCTCCTAGTCAGAAGACTGAACAAACAGACGATTCAGACAAGGATGAATAGAAGAAATAGAGCCGGCAACGGCTCTATTTTTATGGAGGAAAATCATGAACGACTACTTAATCAAAGCAATCAATGCCAGCAAGGACCTGCGCCTTTTGACCATTAACGGCAAGGACCTGGTCGCTGAAGCGCAAAAGCGGCACGACACCTGGTCAGCTTCTTCAGCTGTATTGGGCCGGAGCCTCTTGGGCACGCTTCTCTTGGCCGGGGCAGAATTAAAGGGTGACCAGGAACTGACTTTGCGCCTCTTGGGCGATGGCCCGGTTGGGGCAGCCGTGGTTACGGCCAAGTCAGATTTGACGGTTAAGGGCTATGTCCAAAACAACCACGTGGCCTTGCCGGCCAGAGAAGATGGTCACATCGACGTTAAGAAGGCTGTCGGCAAGGGCTGGCTGCAGGTAACCAAGGACCTGGGCTTAAAGCAGCCTTACACCGGTGAAGTGCCGATCGTGTCCGGGGAAATCGCTGAAGACTTGACCTACTACCTGGCCAAGTCAGAACAGATCCCGTCAGCTGTTGGCCTGTCAGTTTTTGTCAACCCGAACGACACCATCGGGGCCGCGGGTGGCTTTTTGCTCCAGGCACTGCCAGGGGCCAGCGAAGAACTGCTGCAGGAAACTGAAGACCGGATCAAGGCCCTGCCGCAGCTCTCATCCGCCTTTTTGGACGGGATGACGCCGGAAGACTTGGCCAAGAAGATCCTAGGCGATGACTGCAAGATCCTGGAAAAGGACGAGGTCTCCTACCACTGCGACTGCTCCAAGGAGAAGTACGCCGGTATGCTGGAGACCTTGAAGGGCAGCCAGCTCAAGGAAATGATCGACGAAGACCACGGGGCTGAACTGGTCTGCAACTTCTGCGGGGACAAGTACAACTTCACGGAAGCAGAACTGCAAGCCATTTTGGACAAAAAGCTGGAAAAATAACTTTTTCTCCCTTGACGAAAATTGAAAATTACTTTATGCTCTAATTATAGTTAAATTAAGTAAAGCTTAAGAAGATGAGTAGTCAGGGGAAGCCTCTACAGAAAACTGTTGGTGCTGAGAAACAGGAGGCGGAAGCTGGCGAAGATGGTCTTGTGTTGGCATGGTCCCGGCGAGTCGCTGATAAGCCGGACCCGCTTAACGCCCGTTAGCGCGTTCAGATCTTCTGACTGGAAGACTTCAAGGGCCCTGGCCGTGAGGCGGGGCTGAATAAAGGGTGGTAACGCGCGAAGACGTCCCTTGGCCTCTGGGCCAAGAGGCGTCTTTTTTTCTGGCAGAGCATCTGTTGAGGAAGCTTTTTTGCTTTGAATGATGGGTGGTAACACGCTATTAGCGTCCCTGAGAGTTGATCTCAGGGGCGCTTTTCTTTTTAAGCTGCGATGTGTTTGTTAATAGTTGTTATTTCTAGTAAAAAACGGAGGAAATCATGACCTTGAAGAAAATTACCGCTGCCGGTCTTTTGACCGCCTCAGCCCTCGTTTTAGCCGCCTGCGGCCAGCAAAAGAGTTCCCAGTCCCAAACCAAGCAAGTCCTCAACTGGACCGAAAGTGCCCAGATCTCAACCCAGGACCCGTCACTGACGACTGACTCCACTTCCTTCCAGGCTCTTTTGAACACCCAGGAAGGGCTCTACCGCCTAGACAAAAAGCAAAAGCCCCAGCTGGCCCTGGCCAAGAGCGCCAAGGTTACTGACGGAGGCAAGACCTATACTTTTGTCTTGCGAGATGCCAAGTGGTCCAATGGCCAGGCGATCACGGCCAATGACTTTGTCTACTCCTACAGAAGAACCCTGAACCCGAAGACCAAGTCTTCCATGGCCTTCTACCTCTACCAGATCGTAAACGCCGAAGCCATCAATGCCGGCAAGAAACCTGTCAGCAGCCTGGGCGTCAAGGCCTTGAGTAAAAACAAGCTGCAGATCAAGCTGGTCCGGCCGGTATCTTACTTTAAGCTCCTGCTGGCCTTCCCGCTTTTCTTCCCGGAAAACCAGCAGTTTATTGAAAAAGTCGGCAGCAAGTACGGGACGGCGGCCAAGTACACTATTTCCTCCGGTCCTTTCAAGCTGACCAAGTGGACCGGGTCCAACAAGCAGTTTACCATGGTTAAAAACCAAAACTACTGGGATAAGAAGAACGTGAAGCTGGACAAGGTCAACGAAACCATCAGCGAAACTTCTTCAACTGCCTACAACCTTTACCAGGCTGGCAAGCTGGATGAAACTTACTTGACCGGGGAACAAGTCAAGGCCAACAAGGGCAAGTCCACCTTCTACGACCGGCCAGCTTCCGCTATCCAGCGCCTGGAATTAAACCGCAAGAAGGTCAAGGCTTTTAATAACTTCAACATCCGCCGGGCCCTGTCCTTGGCTATCGACAGAGAGAGCCTGGCCAAAGTCTTGAGTGACGGGTCAGTGGCGGCCAAGGGCTTCGTCCCATCTGGCATGGGGAACAACCCGACGACCGGGGAAGCTTTTTACAAGGAAGCCTATGTCAAGGAAGCAGTCAGCTACAACCTGAAGGAAGCCAAGAAGTACCTGGCCAAGGGTTACAAGGAACTGGGCATCAAGTCCCTTAACCTCAACCTGACGGTCAGCGATACTGACTCTGCCAAGCAGGTGGGCGAATTCCTGCAAAGCAAGCTGGGCGAACTGCCAGGGGTGAAGATCACCGTGACGACTCTGCCATACACGACCCTGATCTCCCGGCAAAGCGCCGGCAACTACCAGCTGACCATCAAGAACTGGCAGGCTATCTTAGGTGACCCGATCAACTTCCTGGATGTTTTTGAAAAGGACTCCAGCTACAACACCAGCGGCTTTGCCAGCAGCAAGTACGACCAGCTGCTCAATGAAGCCGAAAACGTCTACGGCAACAAGCCGGTTCAGCGCTGGAAGCGGCTGGTGGCAGCTGAAAAGCTGTTGATGAATGAACAGGGGACTATCCCGCTGATCCAGACGGCTAAGCCGCAGCTGGTGCAAAGCTACGTCAAGAACGTGTCCTACAACCCGCTGGGCATCCCTTACGACTTCAAGCTTGTTTACATCAAGAAATAGGAGGCAGACATGGCTTTTTCCGACCTTGATTTTTTAGAAAAAAACTTCATCCACTATGCCAAGAAAGACACCCAGTCCAAATACGCCAATAAAGACCAGCTTCCGACCACGCCTAATCAGGTCAAGATGATGAAGGAATTGGCTGACCAGGTCAAAGACTATGGCCTTGACTCTTATTACAATGAAAAAACTGCCTTCGCAATCGGCCACCTGGCGGCTAATACGACAGGCGTTGTCCCAATCGGTTTTTTTGCCCATGTCGACACGGTTGAATATGACGACCGCTTCCCCATCCGCCCCCAAGTCCACCGGGACTACCAGGGGCAAAAGCTGGCTTTGGACGAGGCAAACGGCATTTTCCTGGACCCGGAAGAATTTCCTGACCTGCTGACCTTAAAGGGGCAGACCCTGATCACCAGTGACGGGAAAACCATCCTGGGGACTGATGACAAGGCCGGGGTGGCTGGCCTGCTGGGGGCTCTCAAGTATCTCCATGAGCACCCGGAAGTTGAACATGGCGACATCTATGTGGCTTTTGGGCCGGATGAAGAAATTGGCCTGGGCGGGCAGCGCTTTGACCCGGCTGATTTTCCGGGAGTGGAATTTGCCTATACCTTGGACAATGGCCGGCCAGGCGACTTTGAATACGAGACCTTCAATGCCTCAGCCGCTGATTTGACAATCAAGGGAACCGTAGTCCACCCGGGTGAAGCTTACGGGCTGCTGGTCAACGCTACGACGATCATGACGGAATTTTTGGCGGCCTTGCCCCAAGACCAGGTGCCGGAAAAGTCCCGGGGCCACGAGGGCTTTATTATGGTCACGGATGCCCAGAGCAGCGTCGATTCAGCCCATGTCGGCTTGATCATCCGCGACTTTGACTGGGATAAATTTTTGGCTAAAGAAGATTTGGTCAAAAAGCTAGTTTCCTCTTTAGGAGAAAAATACGGACCAGACCGCTTCAAGCTGGACTTGCGCCGGCAGTACGAGAACATCTACAATGGGGTCAAGGACCGGCCGTATGTGGTCAACCTGGCCTTAGACAGCTATGAAAAAGCGGGCCTGGCGCCAAATGTGCAGACCTTTAGAGGGGGAACTGACGGGAACTTCATCACCCAAAAGGGAATCCCGACCCCCAACCTCTTCAATGGCGGGGGCAACTACCACGGCCGCTACGAATATGTGACGGTCGAGCAGATGGACAAGCTGGCCGAGGTCTTAGTGACGATCGCGGCTGAACATGCCCGCCAGAGCAAGGAGGGGCAGGACGACCGGCCTCTGGAAAAATACTGGTAAAGATAAGAAGAGCATCCTCTTTTAACGGGGGATGCTCTTTTAGCGGGCTTTTAATTTGTCCTTCACGCCTATTCTTGTTATGATATAAAGTTGTAGTTATTGAAAGGAAAAAGGTGGCAATGGACACTACTTGGAAGATACGCGAAATCGAAATCCCCAACCGGGTAATGGTAGCGCCGATGGCTGGCGTTTCCAACATGGCTTTTAGAAAAGTCTGCAAGGAATTCGGCGCCGGCATGGTTGTCTGCGAAATGATTTCCGACCACGGGATCATCTATGGCAACAAGAAAACCTTGAGCATGCTGGACGTCGACCCGGGCGAGCACCCGATGAGTATTCAGATCTTCGGGGGGACGGAAGACAGCCTTTTGCAGGCGGCCCAGTACATCGACCAGCACACCGATGCCGACATCATCGACATCAACATGGGCTGCCCGGTGCCGAAGGTAACCAAGACTGACGCGGGTTCCAAGTGGCTTTTGGACTCAAACAAGATCTACCAGATGGTCCACAAGGTTGTCCAGAACGTGGAAAAGCCGGTGTCCGTCAAGATGCGGATCGGCTGGGACCGCAAGCACATTTTTGCCGTGGAAAACGCCCTGGCCGCCCAGGAAGCCGGTGCTTCCATGCTGGCCATGCACGGCCGGACCAGAAAGCAGATGTACCAAGGCGAAGCTGACTGGGAAACCCTGCATGAAGTAGCCAAGGTCATGGACATTCCTTTCGTGGCCAACGGGGATATCACGACCCCGCAGCTGGCCAAGAAGGCCTTGGACGAGATCGGCTGCACGGCTGTCATGGTTGGCCGGGCCGCCTTGGGCAATCCTTGGATCTTAAAGGAAATGACCCACTACCTGGCAACGGGCGAAGAACTGCCAAAGCAGACCGTCCGGGAAAAGGTAGAAACCGCCAAGCACCAGCTCGACGGCCTGGTTCAGCTGCATGGGGAAAAGCGGGCCGTGCCGGAATTTCGCCAGCAGGCAGCATATTATTTGAAGGGAATTCCCCGTTCAGCCCGGACTCGTGCTAAAATAAATGAAGTCTGGACGCGTCAGGAGGTTTTTGACCTGCTTGACGAATTCGTCGAAACTTACGAAAAAAGGGCGCGGCAGAAGCAAGGCCGCGCCGCTGATACCCAATCTATGTAAATGGAGGAAAAACACGTTGGCAAAGAACGAAATTAACGACCAATTGCTTGTTCGTCGGCAGAAGCTTGAAGAACTCAAGGAGATGGGAATTGAACCCTTCGGCCGCAAATATGACCGGGAAGCCCTGGCCCGCGACCTGGACGAAAAGTACTTGGGTCTTGACAAGGACGAACTGAACGCAGATATGCCGAAGACCAAGATCGCTGGCCGGATGCTGGCCAAGCGGGGCAAGGGCAAGGTCGGCTTTGCGGACCTCTATGACCGTAGCGGCAAGATCCAGATCTACGTCCGCAAGGACATGGTCGGTGAAGAAAACTACCAGATCTTCAAGAAGGCCGACCTCGGTGACTTCCTGGGCGTTGAAGGCGAAGTCTTCAAGACTGACTCAGGCGAATTGTCTGTCCGGGCTCAGCACGTGACCTTCCTGTCCAAGGCTTTGCGGCCACTGCCTGACAAGTACCACGGTCTTAAGGACGTTGAATCCATTTACCGCCAACGCTACCTGGACTTGATCACCAACCAGGAAAGCTACCAGCGTTTTGTTAACCGGACCAAGATCATCCAGGCTATCCGTGACTACTTGAACGGGCAGGACTTCCTGGAAGTTGAAACTCCGGTTCTGCATAACATCCCAGGCGGGGCTGAAGCTCGTCCGTTCATCACCCACCACAACGCTTTGGACATCAACCTTTACATGCGGATTGCCCTGGAATTGCCGCTGAAGCGTCTGATCGTCGGTGACATGGAACGGGTTTACGAAATCGGCCGGGTCTTCAGAAATGAAGGGATGGACCTCAAGCACAACCCTGAATTTACTGAACTGGAAACCTACGCTGCTTACTACGACTTCCACGATGTCATGGATGAAGCTGAAGGCATCATTCGGGCAGCGGCCAAGGTTGTTTCAGAAGACGGCAAGATCAACTACCAGGGCACTGACCTGGACTTGGGCAAGCCATTCCGCCGGGTGCACATGGTTGACCTCATCAAGGAACTGACTGGCGTTGACTTCTGGCAGCCAATGACTCTGGAAGAAGCCCGGAAGGTTGCCGCTGAACACCATGTTGAAGTTGAACCTTACTGGCAAGTTGGCCACATCATCAACGCCTTCTTTGAAGAATTTGGTGAAAAGACCATCGTTGACCCAACCTTCGTTTACGGCCACCCAGTTGAAGTTTCACCGCTGGCCAAGAAGAACGCGGATGACCCGCGCTTCACTGACCGTTTCGAAATCTTCATCATGGGCAATGAATACGGCAACGCCTTCTCAGAACTGAACGACCCGCTTGACCAGCGGGAACGGTTCGAAGCCCAAATGGCTGAACGTGACGCCGGCAACGACGAAGCCGATATCATCGACGAAGACTACTTGCGGGCCATGGAATACGGTATGCCACCTACGGGTGGTCTGGGAATCGGGATCGACCGTCTGGTCATGCTTTTGACCAACGCGGCTTCAATCCGCGACGTCCTCCTCTTCCCAACCATGCGGCCGGAAAAGATCGTTGACGACGAAAAGAACATTAACCTGGACAAGTAGTCCAGATCAATAAATTTAACTCTCCAGCTTTGTCTGGAGAGTTTTTTATTGAAAAAATAAAACGAACCGCTTTCGAGATATAAATATTAGAGCTTTTTTGCTAGAATAAAGGCAATATTTTTAGCCTGCTTTTAGAAGAGGATATATTTTTGCCAATCTACAGATACTTATTGTCGATCTTAACCACCATCTCCGCCTTGGCCGGGGCCTTTTTGGCTGCCAGCAGCGGCTTAGCGGTTTATTTGGCCGACCAGCCAGTCAAGGCGGGGATTTTTGCCGTCCTCTGCCTCTTGGAGGGACTTAGCGCCTACTTCCTCTGGCGGCCGGGGAAGCGGGTATTAGCTGTTTTGAATGGTGGCCTGCTGGCGGCAGTTTTGCTTTTGTTTTGGCAGGGAGAAGGCCTGGCAGCTGGAAGTGCCCTGGCTTTATTAGCAATCAACTATTTGCTGAAAAGAGAAGAGACCTGGGCCTTGACCCTGGCTTTAGTCTTGAACCTGGTCTTTGCCGCTTTGACCATGCTGCCTCACCAGTTTATGTCTTTCCCGGCTGCCTAGTTTTTGTGAAAGAAAAAAGGAAAAAGAAAATGAATTTGGATAAAATCAATTATTACGGGGTTAGCTGGGCTGACTACCAGGCCTGCCAGGAGCAGATTGACCACCACAACCTGCAGATCTGCCGCTTCTTGGTGAAAATCTTCGTGGTCGCTATGGGGATTTTTGCCCTCCTGTCCCTGGCTGGCTTGCATCCCACCCACTTTCTGATGTACCTGACCAGTTGCCTGGCCAACCTGGCCCTGGTCTTGCTGATTAGGAAAAACTGGCTCTCCAGCCATCTGATTGCCTACGGAACCATGACCTTGCTGCTGCTGTTTGCCGTGGCTGACTCCAGTATCGACCCTAAGCACGTGGCCACGACCTATCTGGTCTTCGTCGTTTTAGTCGCGGTCTTATTGACGGACAAGTTTTGGCCAACCGGGGCCTTTTACCTGGTCATGCTGCTGGTCCTCAGCCTTTGCTCATACTACTTCAAGGGGCCAATCATGTGGGAGCTGGACAGCTTTAACGGCTTGACCTTCACCTTGGTGGCTCTGGCCTTGAACTATATCGTGCAAAGAGAGCGGATCGCCTCTTTCCTGCTTTTTAACAAGTACAAGGAGAACCAGCGCGAGCTCCGGGTCCAGGCTAATTTTGACCACTTGAGCGGGGTGATGCTCCGGTCGACCTTCATGGACCTTTTGCAAAAGGCAATCGAGCAGCCGGAGAGCACTGACCTCTTTATCGGCCTGGTTGACATCGACCACTTCAAGCAAGTCAACGACAATTACGGCCACCGGATGGGGGACCTGGCCATTCAAAGGCTGAGCCAGTGCCTGGAAAAGGGGCTGGAAGTCGACTACCGGGACCGGGCTGACTTTGCGGAGAAGTTTGACCCGGCCAAGGACAATGTTTTGGCGCGACTGGGGGGCGACGAGTTCGTTTTTGCCTGCCACTGTCCGTCAGAAGCAAGTTGCCTTGAGAAAATGCGGGGCCTGCAGGCGGCTTTTGCCAAGGAGGAGATTACATTAGACGGCCAACAGCTCAGCCAGCTGCGTTTTTCTTGCGGGGTCATCCACTACCAAAACAACTTGTCTAATGTCGACCAGCTCTACCAGAAGGCCGACCAATTGATGTACAAGGTGAAAAAGCAGGGCGGGGGCAATGTTCTGCTGGCCCGATCTTGATTTTTTAGAAAAAAGATTGACTTTGGACGAAAAGCTCGTATACTTTAAATACAGATTAAGTTTAGTTGGGAAAATGCTTTCAGCGGCTTGATTTGGTGAATAGGACGATTAACCAGGAAATCACTGCCATGATTTCCTGGTTTTTGTTTGCCGCTTTTTTCTAAAAAACGGATTGACATTTTCCCTAAGGCTAGTATACTTAAAACCAAATTAAGAACTGATGAAGAAAGGAGAACCAAGATGGAATTCGCAGCTAAGAATTGCCAAATGCAAGTCATGCCAATGAACATGCTGATGTCCAGCATGCCTTTTAGCGTAGAAGCGAATACCTGTGGTTCACCATCCTAAGATCGTTACTGTATGAAGATAGCAAAGGCCGCCTGAACTACTGGTTAGTTGGGCGGCTTTTTTTTACGAGGTAAGGTTCATGTGCAGGAAACGGTATCAACAGACGAAACGCTGGCTGATCCTCTGGCGGGGAGCGGCGATTGGGGCCAGCTACATGTGTCGCTTGTGTTTGTAACAGCAATATTTCAGCAATCTAATCATTTCCAACAACTAACAACTAAAAAATAAATATTACACAGCAACAACACAAGCGAGGTAAAAAACATGAGTAAAGAAGCTATCAGCAACGAAGGTTTGTCATTTGAAACTTTGCAGGTCCACGCCGGCCAGCCAATCGACGAAACTGGCGCCCGAGCAGTGCCGATCTACCAGACCACGTCCTATGTCTTTGACGACGCTGACCAGGCAGCGGGCCGTTTTGCCTTGACCGACGCCGGCAACATCTACAGCCGTTTGACCAACCCAACCACGGCTGTTTTTGAAAGCCGGGTAGCTGCCCTGGAAGGCGGCACTGGCGGTGTATCTTTGGCAACTGGGGCGGCAGCGATCACCGCGGCTATCTTGAACGTAGCCGGGGCGGGCGATGAAATCGTGGCTGCTTCCACCATTTACGGCGGGACCTACGACCTGTTTGCCCAGACCTTGCCGCCATTGGGCATCAAGACCCACTTCGTTGACCCAAGCGACCCGGCCAATTTTGAAAAAGAAATCAACGACCATACCAAGGTGGTTTACGCCGAAACTATCGGCAACCCGAATGCCAACTTGATCGACATTGACGCGGTAGCAGAAGTGGCCCATAAGCACGGAGTTTTGGTCATCATCGACAACACCTTTGCTACTCCTTACCTCTACCGGCCATTTGAACATGGGGCTGACGTGGTTGTCCATTCAGCAACCAAGTTCTTCGGCGGCCACGGGACGACCATGGGCGGGGTAGTCGTGGAAAGCGGCAAGTTTGACTATGAAAAGTCCGGCCGCTACCCGACTTTCACTAACCCGGACCCGTCCTACAAGGACGTGACTTGGGCCAAGCTGGGGGCTGGGGCCTTCACGACCAAGATCCGGGCAACGGTTCTGCGCGACACCGGGGCCAGCCTCAGTCCTTTCAATGCCTTTCTCCTTTTGCAAGGCTTGGAAAGCTTGTCCTTGCGGGTTGAACGCCACGTTTACAACGCGCAAAGAGTAGCTGAATACCTTAGCAAGCACCCGAAGGTTGCCTGGGTCCGCTACCCGGGCCTAGCCGACAGCCCGGACCATGCTTTGGCTGAACGGGACTTCCCGAAGGGGGTTGGCTCAATCTTCACCTTTGGCTTGAAGGGCGGGGAAGAAGCCGGCAAGCAGCTGATCGACAACTTGAAGCTCTTCTCCCTTTTGGCCAACGTAGCCGACGCCAAGTCCTTGATCATCCAGCCAGCTTCAACCACCCACGCCCAGCTGAACGACGAAGAACTGGCCAGCGTCGGGATTACCCCGGACTTGATCAGAATTTCCGTTGGGGTGGAAAACATCGACGACCTTTTGACCGACCTGGACCAGGCCCTGGCCAAGCTGTAATTTTTGAAAAATCTCCTTATACTAAAAAGCATGCTAAAAAACGTTTCCTGCTTGAGGAAACGTTTTTTGCATCTACATCTTCTTGATAGTCTCCATGTCATAGATGGAGTAGTCGCAGCGGTAGATAAAGAGCCGGTGGCCGTCGACATTGATCTGGGTGGTTGATGGCATGTCAGTGGCACTGACCCGGACCTTGTTGCCGGCATAAACGGCGATCGGCTTGCCGGCTTGGGACCGGATCATGATGACCTTGCCCTTGGAGAGCCAGTCGTTTCTGAAATTGTTGTACATTATTGACAGAACCGGGATGGACCGCTGCTTGTCGGTAATGGTGACCTTTTTGGAAAAAGTATCCTCGTAATTGCGCAGGCCTTCGTTGGCGATCAAGCTGGAGCCGACATGGATCATCTGCTGGCCGCCGAATTCCACGTCGATGACCTTGGACTGCTCGTCGCCGCTGGAATTTTTCTTGCTCATCGGCTTGTAGGTCTCGATGTGGACCGATTTGCCCTTGATCTGGTCGATTTTTTGCCCATCGTAGTCATAGGTGGAGACGGTGAAGGGGATGCCGACCAGCTTGGACTTGAGGTCTAAGGTGTAGTCGCTAATCATGGAGCAGGAGGACAGGAGAGGCAGGAGGGCCAAGGCCAGGCAGGCCGCCAGGAGTCTTTTCTTTTTCATTTTTTCTCTTCCTTTCATTTAGACAAACGCTTTCTTACTCCTAGTTTAATCGAACTTGCCCCTGGAGAAAAATACTATTTTTTATAAAAAAGCCCTTGCCAAGACCCGGCTTTTAGATTATCCTAATAGATGTGTTGCGGAAGTAGTTCAGTGGTAGAACATCACCTTGCCATGGTGGGGGTCGCGGGTTCGAATCCCGTCTT
>SFHY01000113.1 GCA_004556255.1 Lactobacillus delbrueckii | reverse complement strand
CAACTTTGGAAAAGACACAGTTGTCTCAGCTGGTTGGGGCCGGGAACATGCTGACGACAGCCAGCGACTACTATCTTATCCAAGAAGCTTTGGGGACAGGGCAGTTCCTGTCGCCAAGCGCCTTTCATAAGCTGACCCACCTCAAGAGCAAGATCAACCAATATAGCGGCGGGGTTTACCTCAAGAAGGGGGAAAAGGTCAAGCTGGCCTACGGGGCAATTGGCAGCGCCCACTATGCTGCTTACTTCCAGCTGACGGCTGACAACAAGAACGGGATTATTCTGCTTCTCAACCAGCGCAGCTTTGGTGAAGACAAGGTCAAGGACGTTGGCTACCAGATCTTGAAAGAGATCATGTTTGCTACTTTCTCTAAGACTTAAGCAAAGTAACAAAGAAAATAAAAAATAAACAATAAAATTGCAAGATAAAAAGGCAGATCTCCGGATCTGCCTTTTTTGCCGTTAATTGTTGATTAATTCAGAAATATTACAGAGCTTGAAAAGAACTTTTTAAAGAGAATAATCGTCCTGCAAAGTTTGGACCCGGACCAGGGCATCTTCGATCCGCTCTTCCGGCAACTCGCCGCTTTCTAGGGCTGCTTCTAAGATTGGCAAGTTTTCCAATTTTCCGCCTAAAAGGAGGTCGGCTCCGGCCTTTAAGGCTAATAGCTCCGGGCAGCTGCTTTCTCGCGCCGCCGCCATGGCTAAGTCATCGGTGATGGCCACGCCGGAATAATGAAGGTCCTCCTTGAGCAGGCGGTAGATTTCCGGGGAGAGGGAGGCAGGGCCAGGGCTATAGCAGGCGACTTCCAAGTGGGCCACCATGATAGTCGGCACGCCCGCCGCGATCGCTGCTTTAAAGGGCAAAAGGTCCAACTGGGCTTCTTTAAGGCTTCTAAGGTCTTTAGCTGGAGCCTGGTGGGTGTCGCCGGCATCCCCGTAGCCTGGAAAATGCTTGGCGCAGGAGGCGACTCCCAGCTGCCGGTAAAGCTTGATAAAGGCCGCGATTGCCGGCCCGGTTTCCTCAGCTCCTGCTTGCAGGGTCCGGCTGTAGATGAAGCTGGCTGGATCGAGCGCAAGATCAGCCACCGGAGCAAAGTTTAAGTTGATGCCTAAATCTTTTAATTCCAGGGCCGTCTTTTGGCTTTCTGCTAAGAAAAAGTCAACCCCTTTTTGCAAAAGTTCAGCCTGGCCGGGGTAAGACCGGTTTGGGTAAAGGGCGGACAAGCGGCTGACTAAGCCGCCTTCCTGGTCAATGGCGAGCAGCAAGCCTGGCCGGGCCTGCCGGTAAATTGCCAGCTGCTCTTTAACGGCTTTTTCGCTTAGGCCCGCCAGATCTTTGGCAAAGAGGAGGAGGCCGGCTGGCTGGTACTGCTCCAAAAGGCGGAGGTTTTCAGTAAAATCGCCAGTGCTGTCGATCAGGAAAAGGCTGGCTAGTTTTTGATTAAGTGAGGACATGATGCACCTGCTTTCTAAGCTTGTCTAAAGTTAAAGCAAAATGGATTTTTCGTGAATTTTACAAAGCTCTTATAAATAATATTATTGGCCCCTTTTTACCTGCAGGCAAGGCCAAAGAACGAAGAATGCTTCTTTTTTAACGTTCTCATTACAATCGGACAGTTTCCAGAAAAAGGCTGAACAAATTTATTGAAAACGGTATAATAAACTAAGATAGAAATTTAATGGAAAAAATTGGGAAGGACCTCTATGAAAAAGAGACAGATCAAGCATTTTAAGAGCAAGAAAATCGTAGCGGCCAACTTGGCCCTGTTAGCCACGGCAACTGGCTTGGCCTATGCCAACCCAGCCAAGGCTGACGTAACCGACAGTCAGGCTAGTGACCAGCAGACTGCCAATACCCAAGCAGCCCAAGCAGAGCAAAAGCAAGCCGTTCAAAGCACTGATACCCAAGCAACGCAAACCGCAGCGGATACAACTAACACTGCTACTGTAGCAACTGACAGCAAGACTAGCGCAAATACTGCCGATACTGCAGCTACTGCAAATACCGCAAAGACTGCAGCCACGGCAGATGCTGCTAAAACGACTGCGGCAACTACTACTGCAACTACTGGCACTAAGACTGCAGCCAACACTGTGCAAACCAAGACCAGCGCGGTAACGGCGACTAAGGCGGCAACTAATACCACGACGACCACT
This sequence comes from Lactobacillus delbrueckii, assembly GCA_004556255.1. GTDB lineage: Bacteria > Bacillota > Bacilli > Lactobacillales > Lactobacillaceae > Lactobacillus > Lactobacillus delbrueckii_B. The sequence goes on along the minus strand of SFHY01000113.1, from coordinate 2,412 downwards.
ACTGCCACTAAGAGCGACTTTAAGACGACCAGCGGCAAGACTTACTACTATGACGCAAACGGCCAGGTAGTCAAGAACCAGGTCTTCACGGTCAAGGGTAAGCAGTACTACGCTGACGCCAATGGCCAGATTGCCAAGAGCACGACCAAGAAGGTCAACGGGATCACTGCTACTTTTGACAATACCGGTGCCATCAGCAACAACCTGGACTTCGGCCAATTGCTCCGCGACCAAATCGAATTCTCAGCGGCAAGCAAGCTGAAGAAGGCAGTCAAGTATGACTGGACTGAAAGCAAGAACAAGTACCAGGAATCAGCTACCCACGAAATGGCCCAGCTCCTGGCCCAAGGTGACGTCAAGAATGACAATGACCTAATCGCGACCTTGATGGAAAACAACTCCTCCATGTCCGGCAAGGTTCTGGCCAGCTTGACCTTGAACGTTGGTCAAAGCGGGGCTACCGCCAGCCAAGTCGCTGCTGCCCTGGTTTCTAAACTGGGCAACGCTGATGCTACTGGCAGCGTGATCGGGGCCGGCTACTACAACGGTATTGCATCTGCTTTGATCTACAAGGTTGAAGAAGTGAAGAAAGCAGCTGAAGCTGTCTCCAAGATCGACCCAAGCGTCAGCGCTGTTTACAGCGACGCTGGCAAGGTGACCAACCCGGTAACTACCAAGATGAGCGATGAAGATGCCAAGACTTTGACTGACGGCGTTTCATCAGCCCTGTTGAAGGGCAAGGCCGGTACGGCTATCAGCCAAGAGGTCCTGCAAACCATCTTTGCCGGTCTGGCAGGTGACCAAACTGCCTTTGAAGGCAGCAGCCTCTACTACGATGCAAATGGCAAGGCCTACCACTACCAATACTGGCTCAGCGGCAAGGACAGCGCTGAGAAGCTGGCCAATTTCCTCAAGGCCAACACCGGCGTTAAATACGGCGACGCCTTGAAGGCTGTCTACACGGCTACTTTGATCGCTGGTACTGGCACTAATACTGACGCAGTTGACGAAACGCCAACCAGCAAGAAGACGGCTGATGAAATCACCGCTGCTTACCAGACCGGGTCTGAAACCGGCCTTAAGTATGAAAGTGTCAAGGTGGAAAAGATCCCTGGCATGACTGACGACATGATCCGCGGGGTCGACATCTCAACTTACCAAGCTTTGGTTAACGCCGGCGTTAAGTTCTACGACTTTAACGGCAAAGAAGCCAGTCTGTTCAAGGCTCTGGCTGATGCCGGGGTTAACTGGGTCCGTCTGCGGATCTGGAACGATCCATACAACGCTGACGGCATGGGCTACGGCGGTGGTAACACTGACGAAGCCAGCGTGATCAAGATGGCCAGTGAAGCCAAGAAGTACGGAATGAAGGTTCTTTTGGACTTCCACTACTCCGACTTCTGGGTTGACCCGGCCAAGCAGATCCTGCCAAAGGCTTGGAAGGACCTGTCAGTCAACGCCCTGGATGAATCAATCAAGCTCTACACTGAAAAGGTGCTCACCGACCTGCGTAATGCCGGTGCTAGTGCAGACATGGTGCAAGTCGGCAACGAAATTACCAACGGGGCCTTCGGCCTGTACACTGACCGTGACCACGGCGGCAACTGGAAAACCCTGTGGAAGAGCGCTGACGGCGACCAGGTAGCTGAATACCTGGCAACCGCGGCCAAGGCAGTCAGAAACGCTGCTCCGCAGGCTAAGATTGCCTTGCAGCTGGAAACGCCAAATATCTACAAGTACCGGACGATCATGACTGTCTTCAAGAAGCATGGGATCGACTACGACTACCTGGGGACTTCTTACTACCCATTCTGGTCAACCGGGAACGACAATGGGGCTTACAATGGCCAAAGCCTGGGTAAGGGTGCCAACACGCCAAACAACCTGCTGGCTGTTGAAAAGATGGCTAAGGAAGAATTCGGTAAAACGACCGTCATTCTGGAAACCGGCTGGCTGAACAATCTGAACGACTCAGATGGTACTGGCAACTCTATCGGGCAAATGCCGACCATGCCAGACGGCGTCTCCTACACGGCTGACCCGCAAGGGCAAGTCAACGCCATGGCTGACATGTACAAGGCGATCATCGCTGGCGGCAGCGTTGGTGCCTTCTACTGGGAACCAGCTCAAATCGCGGTTAAGGCCGGCTGGAACAACTGGAACTACAACAAGGAAATGTCCAACGTCTACGGGACTGGCTGGGCTGCCAAGTACGCTATCGGCTATGCTCCAGAAAACGTAATGTACTACGAAGGCAAGGAAACTTGGGGTGGTTCAACTTGGGACAACGTAGCCCTCTTTGACGACCATGGCTACCCGCTGCAATCCTTGATGATGTACAAGGGCTTCTTAACTGGCTATGAATCAGCTGAAAACACTGCTTCAACTGTTACGCCAAAATTAGCTGCTATT
>SFHY01000112.1 GCA_004556255.1 Lactobacillus delbrueckii | reverse complement strand
AAACGGTCATATTGTCGGTATTCAAGGTTACCCGCAGATTTTGCCCCAGCATGGAGCGGAGGGGGTATTCGGCAATCTGGTCAAAAACCTTGGTGTTCAAATTTGAACTGGCGCAGCATTCAAGAGTAATGCCATCTTCAGCTAATTCTTTAACCAGGCTTGGATCTTCCTGGCAGCGGATGCCGTGACCGATCCGCTTAGTTCCTAAGGCCAGGGCCTCCCTCATCGACTCTGGCCCCATGGCTTCACCGGCATGGATGGTGTAAGGAATCCCCCATTCTCTTGCCTGCTGGAAAAAGGGTGCGTACTTGCGGTTGGCTACTTCTTCGTTTTCCGGGCCCGCCAGGTCCAGGCCAGCTACCCCTTGATCTTTAAACTCTTTAGCCACTCTTACAGTTTCCCAGTTAGCTTCATCCTGGCCAACTAGCCGCATCAAGCAAAGGAGGAAGTTGACGTGCAGGTCGTTTCCTGCCTGCCCTTTTTGCCAGGCGTAAAAGTCGTCCCTGCCATCTAGAACTGCCTGGACAGCTTCTGTCTGGGTCAAAGTTTCCGTGTGCCGCTGGGGGGCAAAGCGGATTTCCACGTAAACCAGGCCCTGGCCGCGCAATTCTTCTAAGAGTTCTCTGACAATCAAACGGAGGTTTTCTGCTGTCTGCATCAAGGACAAGGGGAAGTCGAACTTGTCCAGGTATTCATCCAGGTTCCGGCAGTCCGGACTGACTGAAAGTCTTTTTCGCAAGTCAGCTTCCGGCAGGCTTCTCCCCTCTTTAGCCAGCAGTTCGCGGACGGTTTGGTAAGGGACGGAGCCATCTAAGTGCAGGTGGAGGTCAATCAGTTTTTTCATAGTATCTTTTACCCCTGTAAGAAAATAATTGTTACTATTCTAGCACCATTTTCACTTTTTTAAAGGGGAATTTTTGCTGAAAGCTTTAATGCTATTAACACAAGCAAAGCAAAGTTACTATATTGTTCGGTATTTACTGAAAGATATTTTCTTTAAAAAAGCAAAATCCTGCTTGAAAGCAACATTGCTGTCTCAAGCAGGATTTTTCACGGCAAATTAATAATGCCTGTGTTTTTTATAAATCTTTTTAACTTTTTCAAAACCGGTCTCTTCCAGCTCGCAGACCAGCCCTTGCGGCAGAACGTAGAGCACCCGCCCTGTCGCCCCGTCGTCGATCAAGTCGTACAGGCGGCCGGCACTGCGGCTTTCGCCCAAGACCGTGTACGGGCTGTTGGCCACGTAGCCGATCTTGCCCAGGGCCCGGGCTTCCACCCGGATGGCTTCCTTGTCATACTTGTTGTCAGGTTCCTTGTACAAGGTGACCTTCATTCTCGGCTTGAAAGCTTCCGTGCCAAAGTAATGGTTGCAGCCTGTTACCGTAAAAAAGATGTCTTCCATACCGCTCGCCTCCATTCGCGCATATAGTCAGGAATTTATTTGTAGTTTATTTTTGGCAAAAAATTCTTCTGCCTTAACTATAATCCTGCTTTTATCCGGCGGCAAGCATTTTCTCCTCATCTTGCCCATTTGTCCATTTTTCACTAAAATATGTTTAGGATAAAAGTTTTTAGAATAATAATGCTCGGAGGAAAAAATATGAAAATTGCTGTTTTAACCGACAGTTCTGCTTACCTGAGCAAGGAGCAACAAGAGAAGTACCATATCGACGTGGTGCCAATTCCCCTGATTTGGGACGGAAAGACCTACTACGACTTGGTCGACATCAGCTATGAAGAATTTTATGAAAAAATCTCCAGCAGCCAGACCCTGCCAACCACTTCCCAGCCATCTTTGGGTCAGATCATGGAATTCGTTGACCGCTACGTGGAAGAGGGCTACACGGACGTGATCATCCTGCCTTTGTCCAGCGGGATTTCCAGCTCCTACAACAACCTGGTCAACTACGCGGCTGAAGAAGACCGGATCAAGATCCATCCTTTTGACTGCCGTACTACCTGTGCCGGCCTGGCTGACTGCGCCATTTTGGCTGCCCGTCTGGTTAATGCCGGAGCCAGCGTTGACCTCATCATGAAGGACCTGGAAGACCTTCGCAAAACGATCGGCGTCCGTTTCCTGGTCGACAACCTGGGCCACCTCAAGCGGACCGGCCGCCTGTCAAACGCGGCCAGCTTTATCGGCACCTTACTCCACATTAAGCCAATCCTGGCCATGGACGTGCAAAAGACTGGCCACATCTCCGCCATTGCCAAGGAGCGGCAATACAAGCGAGCCTACAAGCATGTCCAAAATGACTTCCGCGAATTGACGGAAAACAAGGACTACCCAATCCAGGCCACGATTTTTGACGCGGATAACCCGGACCGGGGCGACGAATGGCTTAACGATTACCAGGCTGCTTTCCCAAAGGACAAGTTTGACCGGTCCATCATCGGCCCCGTTGTTGGCGTTCACTGCGGGAAAAACACCATCGCCATCATTTGGTGCCGGGACATCGACAGCTACTTTGCCCAAGACGGTCAGCCTCTGCCGGATGTCGAATCTGCGGAAGTCGGCGAAAAGTTTTAAATTAGGCAAAAATAAATCCTGTGCAAATCAGCACAGGATTTTTTGTTTGTTTATTCTCCCCAAACTTCGTCTGCAACTTCCTTAATGAACTTCAGCTTGTTCCTTTCTTCTTCTTCAGTCAAGGTGTTCCCTTCTTCAGTTGACGCGAAGCCGCATTGCGGGCTAAGGCAAAGGTTTTCCAAAGGCACGTAGCCGCTAGCTTCCCTCAAGCGGGCGATGACCACGTCCTTGTCTTCCAATTGGCCAAACTTGGAAGAAAACACTAAGATATGATTGCCGGGCACTAAAAAGGCCCATCCCCAAAGCAACTGAGCAGAAGATCGCCGGGAAGATGGTCCCCCCTCTCCAGCCCAGGCCGAACAAGAGGCACTGGAGCAGTAGAAGACCTGGATGGGACAAGGTCCGCTTTGACCAGAAAAGGGAAATTAATTCACTGGAAATTGTCAAAAAAATCCCAGCTCCTAAACCAATCAGTAAACTAAATATGCTAGCGTAAACAAAAGCCAGGCTTTTCAACCTTTTCATATGCAATATCCGCTCCAATCCTTAATCTGCATCATTCCATGATAGCAAATTTTCCCGGCAACTTGAAAGCTTTTTAGCCCCTCCTCCCTCCCACTTAACTTTTCTTATTCAATCGAAATCATCTATACCGGTACCCATTTTTTTAGAAAATCTTTATTTGAAAGCGCTTTTGATAAATGCTAGAATGCAAGGTGAAAAAAAAAATAATCAGAAAACAGTTAGCAAGTTGTTAATATGAGGTGAATGAGATGTATTATTCAAACGGTAATTACGAAGCATTTACTGACGCTAGAAAACCAAAAGACGCTGACAAGAAGAGCGCTTATGTCATCGGGGGCGGCCTGGCCGGCTTAGCTGCCTGCGTCTTCATGATCCGCGACGGCCACATGGATGGCAAGAAGATTCACTTGCTGGAAGAAGAAGCCCTGGCCGGGGGTTCCCTGGACGGGACCAAGCGGCCGGAATACGGCTATATCATCCGGGGCGGCCGGGAAATGGAAAACCACTTTGAATGCCTTTGGGACATGTACCGGTCAATTCCATCTTTGGAAATTCCTGGTGCTTCCTACCTGGACGAGTATGCCTGGCTGGACAAGGATGACCCTAACTCATCCAACTGCCGCCTGATCCACCACAGAGGTGACCGGGTGCCAACTGACGGCCAATACGGCCTGGGCAAGTGCGCCGGGGAAATCGTCAAGCTGGTCATGACCCCGGAAGACAAGCTGGAAGGAATTTCAATTGAAGATTTCTTCTCTGATGAATTCTTTGAAACCAACTTCTGGGCTTACTGGGCAACCATGTTTGCCTTTGAAAAGTGGCACTCAGTCATTGAAATGCGCCGCTACGCGATGCGTTTCATCCACCACATCGACGGCTTGCCGGACCTGTCAGCCTTGAAGTTCAACAAGTACAACCAGTATGAATCAATGACCAAGCCCCTCTTGGCCTACCTGGAAAGCCATGACGTTGACATCTGCTACAACACCCAAGTAGAAAATGTCGTAGTTGATACCAGCAACGGCGAAAAGGTTGCCAAGAAGCTGATCCTCACCAGAGACGGGGAACACCAGGAAATTGACCTTACCCCGGACGATCTGGTATACGTGACCAACGGGTCAATCGTTGAAAGCTCAACCTACGGCACCCACCACACTCCAGCGCCAATCACCCACAAGCTGGGCGGCTCCTGGAAATTGTGGCAGAACCTGGCTGACCAAGACGAAGCCTTTGGCCACCCGGAAGTCTTCTGCGAAAACATCCCTGAAAGAGCCTGGTTCGTTTCCGCGACCATGACCATGAAGGATGCTACTCTGGAGCCATACTTTGAACGCTTGACCAAGCGGGACATCCACCAGCACCGGGTCAACACGGGCGGGATTATCACCGTAACTGACTCCAACTGGATGCTTTCATTCACTATCCACCGTCAGCCCCACTTCAAGGACCAGAAGGAAAACGAAACCGTTGTCTGGATCTACGCCCTTTACTCAGACACTCCAGGCAACTACATTAAGAAGCGGGTCGTTGACTGCACGGGTGAAGAGATTACTGAGGAACTCCTCTACCACCACATGATTGCCGGATGCGC
>SFHY01000010.1 GCA_004556255.1 Lactobacillus delbrueckii | reverse complement strand
AAGAATATTGCCGATTATGACATCATCGTGGTGGATTCTGACAAGGAAGCCTTTTTGCTGGAAATCACCCTAATCAAAAAGTACCAGCCTTATTACAATGTGGCTCTGAAGTCGGGGACGGGCTATCCCTATATCGAAATCACGAATGAGAAAAATCCCCAGACCCGCCTGACCTCGATCGTCTACAAGGACAAGGGCTACTATTTTGGCCCTTACCCCAACGTCTACGCGGCCAGCGCGACTTTAAAATTCATCCAGAAGGTCTTCCCTTTGCGCCGCTGCAGCGGCTATACCGGCCGGCCCTGCCTTTACTACCATATGGGCCAGTGCCTGGGCAGCTGCTTTAAGGAAGTGCCGCAAAGCGAATATGACGAGCAGATCAAGAAGATCAAGCGCTTTTTGAACGGGGACATCCAGGAGGTCAAGAAAGACTTGACCAATAAGATGCTGCAAGCTTCAGCTGACCTGGAATTTGAAAGAGCCGGGGAACTCCGGGACCAGCTCAAGTATATTGAAGAAACGGTTGAAAAGCAGAAGATCATCTCTAATGACCATACCCAAAGAGATATTTTCAACTATTACGTGGACCGGTCCTGGATTTCCATCCAGGTCTTCTTTTTGCGGCAGGCCAAGCTCTTGCGGCGGGAGTCGCACATGTTCCCTTTGACTGATGAAACTGACCCAGAAGACGAATTCATGTCCTTTATTGCCCAGTTCTACGCCCAAAAGAATCGGGTCAAGCCCCGGGAAGTCCTGGTGCCAAAAGGCATCGACCAGGATGAACTGGCCGCGGCCATCGGCATTAAGGTTCGGACCCCGCAAAGGGGGCAGAAGGCTTCTTTGATGGAGATGGCCCGGGAAAATGCCCAGCTGAAGCTGGATGACAAATTCCGCCTGCTGGAGCTCGGCCAGCGCAAGACTAAAGGGGCCCAGGAAGAAATTTTCAAGGCCCTGGGTCTGCCTTACGGGTCATACATTGAAAGTTTTGACCACTCCCATATCCAAGGGGCAGACCCGGTTTCGGCCCTGGTTGTCTTTAAAGACGGAGAACCCTTTAAGACCGGCTACCGGAAGTTCAAGCTGAAGGGGGAAGTTGAGCACCAAAACAGCGCTGATGAAGTCGGCAACACCCGGGAAGTCGTCCGCCGCCGCTACAGCCGGCTGTTAAAAGAGCATGAAAGAATGCCGGACCTGATCTTGATGGACGGGGGACAGATCCAGGTGGAAGCCTGCGAGGACGTCTTAAGAAACGAGCTGAATCTGGATATTCCGGTAGCAGGGATGGTTAAAGACGACAAGCACCGGACCAACCACCTCTTGTACGGTGACCCGTTTAAGGGCCAGCCTTTCAAGCTGATTCCAATGGATCCGAAGTCAGAAGGCTTTTACTTAATGACCCGGATTCAAGATGAGGTCCACCGCTTTGCCATCACCTTCCACCGGCAGACTCATGCGAAAAACTCCCTGGTCAGTCGGCTGGACTCGATCAAAGGCATCGGGCCGAAGAGCCGGACCAAGCTTTTGCGGGAATTTGGCTCTTTAAAGAAGATCAAGGAAGCTTCTATTGACGATCTGCGCAAGGCGGGCCTGACTTTAACCCAGGCGCAGGCAGTCAAAATTTCCCTTTAGCTATTGGGCAAAATAGCTTATGATTAAATGGTAACAATTAACGAAAGAAAGAAAAGGTAAGAACAAGAATGCCAACTCCTTCAACATTTGTTGATCAAACTAAAATTGAAGTCCAAGCCGGAAAGGGCGGGGACGGCATGGTGGCCTTCCGCCATGAAAAATTCATGCCTAACGGGGGACCAGCCGGCGGTGACGGCGGCCGGGGCGGGTCCATTATCTTCGTGGCCGACAACGGCCTCAGAACCTTGATGGATTTCCGCTACCGGCGCAAGTTCAAGGCTGAGCCGGGCGAAAACGGCCGCATCAAGGCCCAATACGGCAAGGCAGCCAAGGACCTGTACCTGAAGGTGCCGGTCGGCACGACCGTTTATGACTTTTTCACCGGTGAAGAAATCGGTGACTTGGTTGAAAACGGCCAGGAACTGGTCGTCGCTAAAGGCGGCCGGGGCGGCCGGGGCAACATCCACTTTGCCACCAGCGTCAACACGGCGCCGGAAATCGCGGAAAACGGGGAACCAGGTGAATTCCGGACCCTGCGTTTGGAATTGAAGGTCCTGGCTGACGTCGGTTTGGTCGGCTTCCCGTCTGTCGGCAAGTCAACCCTTTTGTCAGTCGTCACCAGTGCCAAGCCAAAGATCGCGGCTTACCAGTTTACGACTTTGAAGCCGAACCTGGGCATGGTTCTTTTGCCAGACGGCCGGGACTTCTCCATGGCCGACCTGCCGGGCCTGATCAAGGGGGCCAGCCAGGGGGTAGGGCTGGGGATCCAGTTCCTGCGCCACGTGGAGAGAACCAAGGTTATCCTGCATATGGTGTCCATGGACCCGAACAACGGCCGGGATGCCTACGAGGACTATGAGACCATCTTGCACGAACTGGCCTCATACACGGAAGATGACCTTTCCAGCAAGCGGGAGATCATCGTGGCCAGCCAGATGGATATTCCAGGCGCCGATGAGAAACTGGCCCAGTTTAAGAAGGACCTGGCCGCGCATGGGGTTGACCAGGAAGTTTACGAACTCTCCAGCGTTACCCACCAGGGCGTTGACCGCTTGATGAGCCGGGCGGCTGACCTGGTCAGCGAGGTTGAAGCCCAAGAGGCTGAAGCTGCCGTTAAGCCCAAGGAAGAGGTCAAGACTAAGACCTACAAGTACCACCGGCCTGAAAAGATGGAATTCACGGTTGAAAAGCTGGCTGACCACGAATTTGAAATTCACGGTGAGCAGCTTGAACGCCTGGTAGCCATGACCAACCTGGACCACCAGGACGGGATCATGCGCCTGGCCCGCCGCTTGAAGAAGATGGGTGTCGATGATGAACTGCGGGCGCAAGGCGCTGTCGATGGAGACGACGTTTACATTGGCGACTTCAGCTTTGAATTCGTGCAATAAGGGATAGATTGCAAAAAACAGAATAGAGAAACGAAAGTTAGAGAATTGAAAAAATGAAGAAACGATACATTACTGGCTATTCTGGCTTGCGGGCCCTGGCCGTAATCGGGGTAATTTTGTATCACCTGGATCCGGACCACTTTGGCGGAGGTTACCTGGGCGTGCCGGTCTTTCTGGTTTTGACCGGTTATCTGGTAACCGACCAGATTATGGCTGCCTACCGCAATCAGGGCTATTTTGACATCAAGTCCTTTTACCAGCGCCGCTTCAAGCGTCTTTATCCCCCGCTGATCGCCATGCTCTGGCTGACCAGCGCGTATATCGTGCTCTTTCAGCGCAACCTTTTAAACAAGCTCTACCAGATCGTTGCCAGCAACCTGCTGGGGGTATACAACTGGTGGCAGATTTTTAACGGACAGAGCTACTTTGAGCGTTTTGCCAATAATGAATCGCCTTTTACCCACTTGTGGACGATGGCGATCGACTGGCAGTTCTACCTGCTCTGGCCGCTAGTGATGGCCCTCTTGGTTAAATTTGCCAAAAAGCGGCGGAATATCTTCTGGGTCCTGGTTGGCCTGTCGGTCTTGTCAGCCTTGGAAATGGCCCTGCTTTTCCGGCCGGGCCAGGATACCAGCCGGATCTACTACGGAACCGATACCCGCTTCTTCTCCTTGGGCCTGGGCGGCGCTATGGCAGTTCTCTGGCCTTTTGAAGAACTGGACAACCGCTTCACCCAAAAAGACGGGGTGATCCTCAACTGGACGGGGCTGGCGACCTTGTTTGGGATGCTTTTGCTCATGTTCTCGCCTTTGATGAACGCCCAGACGGCTTTCCCATATTATGGGGGGATGTTCATTTTCAGCTTCTTCGTGACAGTTTTCGCCGCCGTAATCGCGGCTCCGGTCGGGATCTGGAACCGGCTGATGACCAACCCGGTCTTTAACTGGCTGGGGTCAAGAAGCTATGAAATCTACCTCTACCAGTTCCCGGTCATGATCTTTTTTGAAAGCCGGGTCAGCGACCTGGCTGACCATGTGACTCTTTACCGGGTAATTGAGATTGTCTTGATCCTCTTGATCAGCGAACTGACTTACCGGCTTTTTGAAAAAAGACGCTACACCAGCGAAGGCATCCGCTACAACTTGGCCAAGCTCTTCCACTGGCCAGTCAAGGTCTCAAAGGGCTGGCTGCAGACCGCGGCCTTTTTCCTGGTCTTCTTGATCGGCAGCGGCGGGATCATCTTCTCCCCGCTGGCTAAGGCTGACAACAAGGACGGGGCTTTGATCAAGACGATCAATGACAACTCCAAGCAGCAGGCTGAGATGAACAAGAAGGCCCTGGAATCAATCAAGAGCTCGCAAAAAGCGGCCAAGAAGTCGTCCAGCAGTCAGAGCGAGCAGACTTCCAAAGCCAAGTCAAAAAAGACTAAGTCTAAGAGCAGCGGGAAAAAGGTCAACCAGGAGTTTGAGAAATACGGGATCAGCCAAGCTGACCTGCAAGCCGCGCAAAAGCTGCAGGTGACAGCCATTGGCGACTCGGTCATGGCGTCTTCAAGTGACATCTTGCACCAGCTTTTGCCGCACGCCGTAATCGACGCCACGGTTTCCCGGCAGGCCGACGTGGCTCCCCAGCTGCTGCAGTCTTATGCTCAAAAAGGCGAGCTGCAGGACAATGTCTTGATCGGCCTGGGGACCAACGGGCCTTTCACTGATGACGAGGTCAAGCAAATCATGCAGATTGTCGGGCCAAAGCGTCAGCTTTTCTGGATCAATGTCGTCGTGCCAACCCGGTCCTGGCAAAACCAGGTCAACCAGCAGCTGCAGGCCTTGACCAAGAAGTACAAGAATCTGACCGTCATTGACTGGTATGGCTACGCCCACGGCCAGTCCAGCTGGTTTTACGATGACAAGACCCACCCGAATAATGTGGGGCAAAACTACTACAGCACTTATATCGTCAAAGAAATGGTCCGCGCCAGCGGATCGAATTAGCCTTTTTATATTTGTTTGGAAAAGAATGGGAGTTAAATGGAACTGGAATTTCTTGGCACCTGCTCGGGCCAGCCGTCAAAGTTGCGGAACGTCTCGAGCCTGGCTTTAAAACTACTGGATGAGCTGAACGAGATTTGGCTCTTTGACTGCGGGGAAGCAACCCAGCACCAGATTCTGCGCACCAATATCCGTTTGCGCAAGATCACGAAGATTTTTATCTCGCACAATCACGGCGACCACATTTTCGGTCTGCCGGGCCTCTTGTCAACCAGGTCCTTTCAAGGTGACGTGGGCCCCTTGACCATTTACGGGCCAGCAGGGATTGAGCAGTTCGTCAAGACATCTCTCAGGATTTCCAAAACCAAGATTTCCTATCCAATCAAATTCGTTACCCTGGAAGAAGCAGGCAAGATCGTCAGCGAGCGGGGTTTTGAAGTCTATACTGAAAAACTGGACCACCGGATCGACAGCTGGGGCTTCCGGGTAGTCGAGGCTGACAAAGCCGGTGAGCTGTTAATGGATAAATTGGCAGAATTTAAAGTGCCAAACGGCCCGCTCCTTGGTAAACTAAAGAGGGGCGAGCAGGTTGAGCTGGCTGACGGCACGGTGTTGAACGGCAAGGATTTCTTAGGCCCGGCTAAGAAGGGGCGGGTAGTAACCGTGATCTATGACACCCGGTCTACCGCTTCAATCCGCCGCCTGGCTGACCATGCTGACGTCTTGGTCCATGAAGCGACTTTTGACGCCAGCGAAAGCAAGCTGGCCAGGGATTATTACCACTCAACGTGCACACAAGCCGCTGAGACGGCTGCCGCCTGCCAAGTTGGGCATTTATACCTGACTCATGTTTCGGCCCGCTACGTGGGCCCTCTGGCTAGTCAGATGGTCAAGCAGGCCCGGGAGATTTTCCCGGCCACGACCCTGGCCAGGGACCTGGACAGCTTCGTAGTTCCAATGAAAGGTTAACGTGTTAAAGATGAGTGATTCATTACGCAATAAAGTTGTAGTTATTACCGGGGCCAGCAGCGGGATCGGCCGGTCAATTGCCCTGGAAAGTGCCAGCCGTGGGGCCACTGTTGTTTTGCTGGCCCGCCGCCTGGACAAGCTGGAGGAAATCGCGGCTGAAGCCAGAGAATTGTCCGGCTCAGTAGCTTTCGCCGTTAAGGCTGACCTGGGCCTGGCCAGCGACATTGAAGCGGCTTTTGACCAAGTTAAGGAAAAGGTCAAGCACATCGACTACCTGGTCAACGCGGCTGGTTTCGGCAAGTTTGAGGAATTCATGGAAGCTGACATGCAAGACGCTACGGAAATGTTCCAGGTTGACGTCTTGGGCTTGATGTACATGACCCGGCTTTTCGGCCGGCTCATGCTGGAGCAGGGCAGCGGGCAGATCATCAATTTCGGCTCCATGGCCGGCAAGGTGCCGACGACCAAGTCAGCGGCTTACAGCGCCGCCAAGGCAGCCGTAATCCAGTTTTCTAACGTCCTGCGCCTTGAACTCAAGCCTTTCGGCGTCAAGGTCATGACCGTCAACCCGGGCCCGGTTTACACCAATTTCTTCAACATTGCTGACGCAAGCGGCCAGTACGTCAAGAATGTCCAGGCCTTCATGCTTGACCCGGACGACGTTGCCTGGGAAGTAGTCCACTACTTCGGTTCAAACAAGCGTGAGCTCAACCTGCCGGTCAGTCTGGCGGCTTTGGCCAAACTTTACAACTTGTTCCCGGTGATTGGAGACAAATTGTCGCTTGAATTTGCCTCCCGCAAATAAATAAAGTAAGGTTTTTCTTGATTTATTTGCCAGGCAATAGTATTATTTAATTACTTGAGTATTTAGGTCACCGACCTGATACTGTGATACTACAATAAAGGAGATCAGTTATAAATGGCAGTTCCTGCAAGACATACTTCTAAGCAAAAGAAACGTTCACGTCGCGCTCACTTGAAGCTCAGCGTGCCAGCAATGCACTACGACGCAACTACTGGTGAATACCGTTTGAGCCACCGTGTTTCCCCTAAGGGTTACTACAAGGGTCGTCAAGTAGTCAGCGAAAACAGCGCTAGCGATAACGACTAATTTAAAAGGCACCTGTTTTTCTGGTGTCTTTTTTTATGCCAAAAATTAGGATTGAGGAATTCGAAAAATGAAACTGTTTTTTTTACATTCAAGTGACACCCACGGCTACTTGCTGCCAACTGACTACCAAACAACGGGCGACTACGATGCCCCTTACGGTCTTAGTCGGGTAGCCAGCGCAATTAAGGCGGAAAAGGCCAAGTGGGGGGCAGACCACGTCATCGTGACTGATGCCGGCGACTGCCTGCAGGGGTCTCCTTTGGCTGCTTACACCCATGGCAGCAAGAATCTGGACAACCTGGCCCGCTTTACCGCCGCTTACAACGCGGTCGGCTATGACGTCCGCTGCCTGGGCAACCACGACTTCAACTTTGGCCAGGAATACATGGCCTACTACGTGGACAACAACAAGGCGCCATTCGTCAACTGCAACATTTTGGACGCGGAAACCCAGGTGCCGACTCTGGGCCGGGACTACGTGATCCTGGAAAGAAGCGGGGTCAAGGTTGGCGTTTTGGGGATTACCACCCAGTACATCCCCCACTGGGAAGCAGCTGACCGGATTAAGGGCCTGGCCTTTAAGTCAGCTTACGAGCAGATTGCCCATTTTGCCAAGATCATCAAGCCGCAAGTCGATGTCCTGGCCGTTCTTTACCATGGCGGCTTTGAAAGCGATATTGCCAGCGGGGAAGCGACTGAACCGCACAACGGGGAAAATGAAGGCTACCGGATTCTGACTGAAATCCCGGAAGTGGACGTGATGCTGACGGGTCACCAGCACCGGAGACTGAACATGATCAGCCCGTCCGGCAAGCCATGCGTGCAGCCGGGCTACCGGGGCGAAGCGATCGCTGAAGTCGTTTTGGACCTGGAAAAGACGGAAGCAGGCTACAAGGTCAAAGAAGCGACTAGCGAATTGATCGATACCAAGGACTTTACATCAGATCCGGAAGTTGCGGAGATCGTTAAGCCGCTCGATAAAGCCACCCAGAAATGGCTTGACCAGCCAATTGCCCACCTGGACCAGGCAGCGCCGATTGAAGATGCCAACAAGGGGCGGATTGAAGGGGCACCTTTCATCAACCTGCTCCAGCAGATGCAGCTCTACTTCACCCACGCTGATCTTTCAGCTACGGCCGTGATGAATGACGTGGCCAAGGGCTTTGGCAAGACGGTGACCATGCGGGACATACTCTTGAACTACCCATACGCCAACCAATTGGTCAGCGTCAAATTGACTGGCAAGCAGCTCCGCCACATCGTAGAGCACACGGCCAGCTTTTTGGAAAAAGACGAAAACGGCAAGATCCACTTTATTGACCGCTATTTGAAGCCGAAGCCGGAACTCTACCACTTTGACGTCTTTTATCCACTGGAATACGAGGCTGACCTCTCCAAGCCGGTGGGCCATCGCTTGACCAAGTTGAAGCTCAAGGGCCAGGAGATTCAAGATGACCAGGTCTACCACCTGGCCGTCAACAACTACCGGGCCAACGGGGGCGGTTTCTATCCTGAATACAGCTTGGACAAGATCGAATTCTCCTTGGACAAGGACTATGTCCAGATGTTCAGCGAGTACCTGACTCAAGGAGAGGTCAAGGTCGACACGAAGAAGTACTACCGCTTCTATTAGTAACGAATAACGAAGAAAGAGGCCGTCAGGCCTTTTTTTAATGCCCTTGTGGCATAATAAAAGCAGCGATTTAAGGAGGTGGAGTATGCCTGGAGAAAATGTGCGCGTCCAAGGGAAAGTGGTCAAGAGTCACTTGACTTCCTTCGTTTCAGCCGAAGAATTGCGGCAGGTTCAGGCAGCCGAAGAATTGGCCGGCCTGCCGGTTCACCAGAAGCCCTATGCTTTCGTAACCTTGAAAGACTGGGAGGCGGTCTGCGGCCATTTAGAAAAGAATTTGCCGGGAGCAATCGCTTCTTTTGAGGCGGCCGAAGGGGTCCTGCCCTGGCTGGCCAAAGAAGAGGGCGGCAAGCTCAAGCAGATTTTTGGCCAAGAAGTCCCGGCCGGGCAAGTGGTGACCTTGACTCTCAGCCAGGTCGAGAAAAAGGGCAGTTGGCAATTGCAGCTGGACGGGGTGATTATGGCTGCTAAAATGCCAAATGAAGAAAAAACAGGTAAAACAGAAGAAGTTAAAGAAGTAAAAGTAGCCAAAAAATCAAAAAAAGTAAAAGAAAAGACCGAGTCCTTTGCCGGCCAAATGGTTGATGCCCAGGTTAAATTGGGCGGGCAGACTTTGCCCTTGCATGACTACCAGCTTTACAGCATGAACTTCATTATGGACCACCCTTATTGCGGGATTTTCCTGGATATCGGCCTGGGCAAGACCCTAACTACCTTGGCCGCCCTGGCCAAATTACGCGAAGAGGGGATGAAGGGGCATATTTTGGTAATCGCGCCAAAGACCGTGGCCAAGTCAACCTGGCAAGATGAGATTGACAAGTGGAACTTGCCCTTTAAGACCCAGTCCTTTTTGACCGACGAAAAAGGACGCCAGCTGACTCCAGCTGGCCGGCAAGAGCTCTATGAAGCTGCCGCGGCCAAGGCCGCCAAGGGCGACTGGCAGCTGTATTTTGCCAGCCGGGACCTGGTAAGCAAGCTGGTTGACCTGGGTCCCTGGCTCTTTAAAAACGTGGTGATTGACGAGTCCCAGTCTTTCAAGTCGCCGGCTTCCCAGCGCTTCAAGGCCTTAAAGAGCGTGCGGGGGCGTATCCAGCGCCTGATTGAACTGACCGGGACTCCGGCGCCAAATTCCCTGCAGGACTTGTGGTCACAAATTTATCTTTTGGACCAAGGAAAAAGGCTGGGCAGGAGCATCACGGCCTACCGGCAGCAGTATTTTGAGCCTACCCTACTGGTCAACAACCACCCGGTTAAGTGGCGGCTTTTGCCAGGCAGTGAGGAGAAAATCTACCAGGCCATCGATGACATTGTCATCTCCATGAAAAATACCCGGCTGAAATTGCCGGAACTGACCGAGAGCCTGGATTGGGTGGAAATGCCGCCAAAGGCCAAAAAGAGTTATCAGCAGCTGAAGAAAGAGCAGGTCCTGGACTTGCCAGGCCAGGAGATTACTGCTGATAACGCGGCAGTTTTGGCTGGCCGCCTGCGGCAATTAGCCAGTGGAGCCATCTATGAAGAAGATGGTGTGCATTACCAGGAGATTTTTGCCGGGAAATTAGAAAGATGCTTCTACTTAACCAGTAACACGGCCACGCCCAGCCTGGTAGCTTATTATTTCAAGTCAGACGCCGTCCGCCTTTTAGCCTTTTACCAGAAAAACGGGGTCAAGGCTGAGCTTTTTGACGGCTCAGCTGGTATGATCCGCCGCTGGAACAAGGGAAAAATTCCGGTCATGCTGGTCCAGCCGGCCAGCGCCGGGGCGGGCCTTAACCTGCAAGAAGGGGGCCACACCCTGATCTGGTTTACCCTGCCCTGGAGCCTGGAGCAGTACCAGCAGATGAACGGTCGCCTTTACCGGCAGGGACAGAAAAAGCCGGTCATCATTCACCATCTTTTGACGAAGGGAACGATTGACCGGCATGTATTAGACAGTTTGAAAAAGAAAGACCTCTCCCAGCAGGCCTTGCTGGCGGCGGTCAGGCGGACGCTTGCCTAGTCGTCCGGGTTGTATTTTTTGAAAAAGAAGGTCTCGAGCCAGGCAGGATCCTGCTTCAGCCGCCAGTAGCTGCCGAGGCTAAAGATGAGGCTGCCGGCCAGGTCGGCAATCAAGTCACCCATGGTGTCCATTAAGGCAGCCCGGCCGGAAAGGGCCCGGCCCGCTGACATGTAGCGCTGCAGGTTCATGGCGAAAAGGCCGTCACAGGTGAACTCATAGCATTCCCAAAGGACCCCGCAGAAGACGGCGAAGGCCACCCCGTACAGGCACAAAAAGCCGGCTGGCAGCTTTTCCTTGAACTTGAAGCAGCCCAGGATGGCCCAGGCTAATCCAAAGAGCAGAGCCCCGCTGATTAAGTGGAGGAACTTGTCCCAATAAGGGATGTAGTAGAAGTGGTAGGCATTCCCCAGGTAAATGGCGCAATAGATGAAAGCCAGGAAGAAAAAGTACAAAAATGAGGGCAGGTAAAAGCGGAGCCACTTGCTTAACATGGCCGGCAGGAGGACCAGTATCAGGCCCGCCCCAGTCTCAAGGACCAGGAGCAGGCTGCCGGACTTGCCTTGGGCTAATTCCCAGGCAGCAGTGAGCAGGGAAATAGCCATTGAAAGAACGACAAAGACAAAAGAAAATTTGAGGGCCAGACTTTGTTTGTGCATGGCAATGAACACCTCACTAATTATGAACAGAAATTTTTATTATTTTTTCTATATTTTAACAGATTTGCTTATGCTCGCGGCAGAATCTGCTGACTGAGTTACAATAAAGGCAGCAAGCAAAGCAAGAAATAAGATTGGAGGAAAAAGATGGATTTAGCAGAAATTCAAAAGCAGGCCAAGCAGGCCGTCAGTGAAATTGTCGAGGCATCTGGGATCAAGGCCGGCCAGTTTTTCGTGGTTGGCTGCTCTTCAAGCGAGGTCTTAGGTGAGGCGATCGGCACCAATACCAGCACTGATGTTGCTGAAGCCCTTTACCAGGGGATCAATGAAGTTTTGGCGGAAAAGGGGATTTACCTGGCCGCCCAGTGCTGCGAGCACTTGAACCGGGCCCTGGTGGTCAGCCGGGAAGCGATGGAGAAGTATGACTTAGAGCAGGTCAACGCCATTCCCCAGCCAAACCATGCCGGTGGGGCTTTCGCGACCGTTGCCTACCAAAAAATGCCAAACGCGGTGCTGGTGGAAGATATTGACGCCCGGGGGGAAGCCGGGATTGACATTGGCGGTACCTTGATCGGGATGCACCTGCACCCGGTGGTCGTTCCCTTGAGAATTTCCCTGGACGAGATCGGGGAGGCCAGAATCATCTGTGCCCGCCGCCGGCCAAAGTATGTCGGCGGCCAGCGGGCCATCTACGATCAGGCTTTGATGTAAGAAAATATTTAATTTTTTTCTAAAAATAATAGACGCTATATTATTAACACATAACTTTTGATAGCAAAAGACTGGGGATGTTGCTAAAATTAAGTTGCATTATTTTTAATTAACATTTAGGAGCTAGGTGGCAGTTCATGAAGAAGTATCAACTAATCGCAAACACGATCAAGGAGAGGATCGTTAAGGGGATTTACCCCCAGCAGAGCTTTTTGCCCAAGCAGGAAGAGCTGGCTGAGGAGTTTTCGGTTAGCAAGATTACGGTCAAGAGCGCTTTGGACTTGCTGGAGCGGGAAGGCTTTGTCTATAAGGAGTCCGGCCTGGGAACCAAGGTCTTGTCCAACTTGAGCCTTTTGGGCCAGCATGACTCTCCCGTCAATTCTTTTGCTGGCCTGTCAATTGAACCTGGATGAAAATGACCCGGTTTATGAGATCATCCGCTTGCGCCTTTTGGACGACGAGCCTCTGGTGATTGAGCATACCTATATGCCGGTCAGCCAGGTGCCGGCCCTGTCCAAAAAGATCTTGGAAGGATCGATCTACTCTTACCTGCACAAGAAGCTGCATATCAAGTTTGGCGGGGTCTTCCGCCGGATCAAGGCTGATCTGCCAGATGAATATGACCGGCAGTACCTTGGGGCCAGCGAGACTACGCCGATTCTGGAAATTGAGCAGATCGTCTGGACCAATTCCGGGGTCAACATTGAATATTCCCGGTCAAGAAATGTTTACAGCAACCGGTCTTATATCATGGTCGAAACCAGCCATTAAACTTACGAAAAAATACCCACTGAAGGAAAGCAAATCTTCAGTGGGTATTTCTTTGTTATCGTATTTATTAGCTCTTTAGCCTAATTCCTGGTTCCGCTTAAGAGCCGCGTTAACTGCGCTGATGGCCGCGTAGCGGAAACCGTTCTTTTCTAGTTCAACGACGCCGGCAATAGTTGAGCCGCCTGGTGAAGTTACGGCGTCTCTGAGCTGGGCCGGGTGCTGGCCACTTTCCAGGACCATCTGGGCTGAGCCCAAAACCGTCTGGGCGGCCATTTCGAGGGCTTGAGACCGGGAGAGGCCGTTTTGCACGCCAGCGTCGCCTAAGGCTTCAATAAACTGGTAGACAAAGGCCGGACCGCAGCCAGCTACTGCCGTAGCGGCATCCATCAAGCCTTCCTGGATTTCCACGACCTTGCCGGAGTGAGCCATTAATTCCTTGAAGACATCTTTGGCTTGGCTGCTCTGGCTGGTGTAGCTGGTCATGCCCTGGCCGATGGCTACTGGGGTGTTGGGCATCATTCTGACCAGGTCGTGGCTGGGCAGAAGCTTGGCCAAAGTTTCCAGGCTGACCCCGGTCGCCATGGAGATCCAGATGCTGCCGTTATTGCTGTTTTCACCAATTTCCTTGATAGTGCTGGCCACCTGGTAAGGCTTGACTCCTAAAAAGACCACGTCGCTTTCAGCAGCAACTTGCGCGTTGTCTAAGAGCTGGCCGCCGATTTCTGCCTGCAGCTTGCCGGCTTTTTCCGGGTTGTGGCTGCTTAAAAGCAGGCTGACGTCATCACACTTGGCAACTGCTCTGGCGATCGCGCTTCCCATGTTGCCTAAACCGATAAATCCAACTTTCATAAAAAACTCCTTGCTATTCTCTGACCTGGCCCTGGCCACGGACGATGTACTTGTAGCTGTTAAGTTCGTTTAAGCCCATTGGCCCCCGGGCGTGCATCTTCTGGGTGGAAATGCCCAGTTCGCAGCCCAGGCCGAATTCACCCCCGTCGGTAAAGCGGGTAGAAGCATTGACGTAAACAGCAGCTGAGTCGACGGCTTGGGTAAAGCGGTCAGCGGCTGCTTGGTCTTCAGTCACGATGGCTTCGCTGTGGTGGGTTGAGTGCTTGGCGATGTGGTCAATCGCTTCTTCAATTCCGTCCACGACCTTGATGGCCATGATGTAATCCAAAAATTCAGTATCGAAGTCATCCGGGCCAGCTGCTTTAGCTTCAGGCAAAAACTCCTTGGCTCTTTCGTCAGCCCGCATCTCAACCTTGCCGGCAAAAGCTGCAGCTAAACGGGGCAGGAAGTCAGCGGCAACTTCCTGGTCAACCAGGCAGACTTCAGCAGCGTTGCAGACTGATGGCCGGCTCATCTTGGCATTGGCCGTGATCGTGACTGCCTCGTCCAAATTAGCGGCCTTGTTGACATAGATATGGCAGATCCCGGTCCCGGTTTCAATTACCGGAACTTTGGCGTTGTCAACAACGGCTCTGATCAAGCCCTTGCCCCCGCGCGGGATCAAGAGGTCGATCTTGCCCCGGGCCGTCATCATTTCGCTGGAAGACTGCCGGCTGGTGTCTTGCACCAATTCAATTACATTTGGGGAGATCTTGCTTTTGGCTAAGCCCGCCTTTAAGGCCTGCATGATGGCATTAGCAGAATTAAAAGCATCCTTGCCGGACCGCAAAAGGGCGGCATTGCCGGACTTTAGAGCCAGGGCCGCCACGTCAGAAGTAACGTTTGGCCGGCTTTCATAGATCATCCCGATCAAGCCAAAAGGCACGGACCGCTTTTCAATCTTAAGGCCATTGTCAGCTGTGTGCTCGCCTAAAAGGCGGCCCACTGGATCTGGCAGGTCGATCAAGGCCCGGATGCCGCTGGCCATGCCGGCTAAGCGGTCTGGAGTAAGGCGGAGCCGGTCCAGCATGACGTCAGGAATCTGACCCTTGGCCTTTTCCAGGTCAAGCTGGTTGGCAGCCATGATCTCTGCTTCATGATCCAGCAGGCTGTCAGCCATCAAGGCCAAGGCTTCGTTCTTATCGGCAGTATTTGCCAGGTTGACAGCCGCCTTGTTGGCCAGCAGGCTGTCCATCAGTTGCTGAGTTGAGCTTTCAGTCATATTTTCTTCTTCCTTTCTAAAATCAAAGGGTGGTAACCCAGTCGTCGCGGTGGATGAAGATGCCTTCAGGGTGCTTTTGCTCCAGAATTTCTTCCAGAACAGGCCGGGAGAATCGGGCCTTGCCCTTGCCGATCAGCTTCTTGCTCTTCAAGCTGTAGACTTCCACGATGTCATCTTTCTTAAAGTTGCCCTGGACCTGCTTGATCCCGGAAATAAGGAGGCTGGAGCCTTCCCTGGCCATGGCGTGGACGGCTCCGTGATCGATGTAGACCCGGGCTTTGGCCGGGGCGTAGAAGGCCAGCCACTGCTTCTTCTGGTTGAAGGCATTTTCGTTGGCTGTAAAAAGGGTCCCCTGGTTCTTCTGGTGAACGGCGTCAACCAGGGCAGTAGAGTCTGCTGAACAGATAAAGACCGGGACGCCGGACTTGGTCGCCATGTCAGCGGCCTTGATCTTGGTGGCCATGCCCCCGGTTCCGTTGCTGGACCCGGCCCCGCCGGCCATTGCAAAAATTTGCGGGGTAATCTCGTCGATGACCGGGATCGGCCGGGCATCGGGGTTCTTTCTGGGGTTGTCGCTGTAAAGGCCGGGCACGTCGGTCAAAAGGACCAGGAGGTCAGCCTTTAAAAGAGAAGCCACTTGCGCTGAAAGGGTGTCGTTGTCGCCGACTTTCAGTTCATCGATGGCGATAGTGTCATTTTCGTTGATGATGGGGATGACCCGCCGGTTTAAAAGGACGTTCAAGGCCGTCTGGGCGTTTTGGTAGCGGCGCTGGTCAGCGAAGTCATCCTGGGTCAGGAGAATCTGGGCGGAAACCACGCCCTGGACCAAAAGGCTGCGGGTGTATTCCTCAATCAAGAGCCCCTGGCCGACAGCGGCCGCGGCCTGCTTGTCAGCCACCTTCCTGGGTCGTTTGTCAAAGCCGAGCCGGCGGAAGCCCGCCGCGATGGATCCTGAAGTTACCAGGACCAGCTTGTAGCCGGCCTGGTGCAGCTGGGCCAGCTGCCGGGTAATTTTTTTGATCTTCTCTGGATCCAGGTCGCCGGCCGGGCTGGTCAGTGAGGAGGTTCCTACTTTAAAAACGATCAGGTTATCTTTCATTAGTCAACTTCCTTAATAAATTTAGACTAGGTAAATCATACCATCTTTTGCCTGTGGACAGAAAAAAATAACAACAAAAAAGGCTAGCCGGTTAGGCTAGCCACTGTGGTCTTCTGTTTTATTTGCTGAACGCGGAGTCGTCCTTGTATGACTTGGCCGTGATCTTTGGAATAGTCAAAGAGAACAGCAGGCCAAATACGGCACCGACGATCAACAAGGTAACAGGGTTATACGTGCTCTGGGTCAGAGGGGCTCCGATGAAGCCGATGATGAAAGTAAAAATCATCCCCCAGACGATGCAAACAATGTAACGTCCCATAGTATCTTCCTTCTTTCGCTCTGCATTTTACCAGAATCAGCGAGCAAATTCAATTGGTGAAAAGGCGACTTTGCTATAATTGAAATAACAAGAAAAAAGTGAAAGGCAGGGTGAGCAAGGTGAACATAGCAGCATTGCAGACGATTTCAGCCAATACCATTCTGGCCAGTCCGATGAAGGTGGCTGACCTGGTCAAGGGGGCAAAAGAGCGGGGTTATAGCGCCGTGGCACTGACGGACGTCAATGTAACTTTTGGTCTGGCCGACTTTTACCAAGAAGCATTAAAAGCAGGGATCAAGCCCCTTTTGGGCCTGCAAGGCCGCTTTAAGGGGATCGAATTGGAAGAAGCAGAATATGACCTGGTCTTTTTGGCCCAAAGTCAAAATGGCTACCAGTCCTTGATGCGCCTGTCCAGCTTTTTAAACATTGCTTCCGGCGACCTTACCGGTCCGGCCCCCAGCTTAGCTGACTTGCCTGAATTGTCTGATTTGACCGTGATCGTGCCTGCCGGGCCGACCAGCGAGCTGCGCCAGCTTAATCAACTAGGCAATAGTGGAGAGGACTATGTTAAAAAGCTCCTGGACTTTTTGCCAAAAGGCCTGTCCTTATACTTAGGCGTTTACCCGGCTGAATCCGCGGCTGCTTATGATGCCTATGTCAAAAAGCTGGCAGAATCAATCGGTTTGCCCATAACGGTTGTTGAGGACGTCCGCTACTTGAACCCGGGCGACCAGTTTCTCTGCAAGGTTCTGCAGGCCATCAAGGAAAGACGGGTTCTGGATGAGCATGAACTGGCCTTGATGGCGGAGGGGCAGGGGTCGCATTGGCTTAGGCCCGCGGCTGTCCTGGAAGACGCCTGCCGGGAAATGGGCCTAGAAGATGCTTTGGCCAACAGCGGCAAGATTGCCGACCGCTGCCAGGCCAAGATTCCTTTTAAAGAGCCCCAGCTGCCGGTCTTTCCGCAAGCAACCGGCCTTTCTTCCGACCAATATTTGGAAAAGCTGGCTTTTGCCGGCCTGGAAAAATTAGGCCTCAGACAGGGAATTTACCAGGCCCGCTTGCAAAAGGAACTGGCCGTCATCAAGCAGATGGGCTTTGCTGACTACTTTTTGATCGTCGGCGACATCGTCAATTACTGCCGGCAAAAGGGCGCCCTGGTCGGCCCGGGCCGGGGGTCAGCCGCCGGGTCCTTGGTGGCCTACGCTTTAGGCATTACCCAAATTGACCCCTTAAAATACGACCTGCTTTTTGAACGCTTCTTAAACCCAGCCCGGGCCAACATGCCCGATATTGACCTGGACTTTACTACAAGCGGACGGAAGCTGGCCTTTGCATACGTGCAGGAAAAATACGGTGCTAAAGCCCGCTTTGGCGAGGGCTCTGACCTGGTAGCCCGGATTTTGGCCCTAACGACCATGAAGGCTAAGAGCGTCCTTGACCGGACTGGCCAGGTCTTTGGCTTAACCTTGCCGGCCATTGCCCGCCTCAAGCAGGCCATGGGGCCAGCTAAAACTTTGGCGGAGGCTGGCCAGCAGGCCGAATTTAAAGGCATAACTGACGCCAGTCCCTTGACCCGCCTCCTTTATCAAACCGCCCGAAGGCTGGAAGGACTGCCGGAGGATACGGGCACCCATGCTCCTGGCTTAGTGATCAGTGAAGATCCCCTGTCCAGGCAGATCGGCCTGATGACTGGGAAAGAAGCCCCTCTGTGGACGGTTGAGCAGACCAAAAAGTACGTTGAAAAGTATGGTCTCTTAAAGATCGACTTTCTGACTTTGGACAATCTGGAGCTTTTGGAAGGCGTTTTAGCAGAGATTCAAAAGTCCAGCGGTCCCCTGGACTTGACCCGGCTTCCTTTGGATGATCCGGAGACCCTGGCCCTTTTTGCCCGGGGGGAGACCCAGCAGATCTTCCAGTTTAATTCTAGCGGGATGCAGGAGGTCTTAAGAAAAATCCAGCCCCGGACTTTTGACGACTTGTCCGTCGCCGTGGCCCTTTACCGACCGGGCCCGATCGCCAGCATCCCCTTGTATGTCGCCCGGAAAAACGGAACCAGCCCGGTTCAGTATCCTGACCCCAGCTTAAAAGAAGTCCTGGGGCCAACCTACGGCGTTTTCGTCTACCAGGAGCAGGTCATGCAGACGGCTCGGATTTTCGCGGGCTTCAGCCTGGCGGAGGCTGACGTTTTCCGTAACGCGATTTCCAAAAAGCAGGCCGGCCTTTTGGCTGAAGAAAAGGACAAATTTATCGCCGGCGCAGGCAAAATGGGGCACAGCCGGCAAGCCGCCGAAGCAGTCTACGCCTTAATCGAGCCTTTCGCCAACTATGGCTTCAACCACTCCCACGCCGTTGCCTATGCCCTTTTGGCTTACTGGCAGGCCTTCTTGTCCGTCCATTTTCCAAGAGAGTTTTACTTGGAAAAGCTCCGGGCCAGCCGGGGCAAGGAAAAAGGGGCCATTATCCGCCAGGCCAGAAAAGCCGGCGTTGAGGTCCTGGGCCCGGACATCAATTTAAGCCAGGCAGAAGCCCGCTTATTTGAAGGCCGGATCTACCTGGGCTTAAAGGACATCATGGCCATCACGCCGCCTTTTTTGGACCAGTTGTTAAAGATAAAGCGGCCGGTAACCAGCTTCCCGGCTTTTTTGCGGCAGCTGGATACCAAAGAAGTTAAAGAAAGGCAGCTGGTTCCCTTGATTGAAGCAGGCCTCTTTGACCAGGTCAGCCCTAACCGGGCCAGTCTTTTGGTCAACTGCGGCAACATGCTCAATACTGCCCGCCTGTCGCAAAAGAGCCTGGTCTTGCAGGACTTTCTGGCCGCCAAGGAAGAAAACGTGCCGATGCCGACGGCAGCTGAAAAGGTGGCGATGGAAGAAAGAGCCATGGGCTTTGCCGTAACGGCATCCCCCTTGGAAATTGCCGGCAAGGCCCTGGCCAAGCGCTATGGGGCCAAGCCATTTGCTGCTTTTGCCTTAAATGAGACCGGGCAGGTCCTTGCCCAGTTCGTCAAGAAAAACGACTGGCGGGTCAAGCGGGGTGCCCGGGCCGGTGAATTAGGCAGCAATGCCGTCTTTAGCGACGGACAGACCAGCGAGAAGGTGACGATTTTTACCAGCCAGTACCGCCGCTTTGCCCAGATGCTGAAAAAAGACGCGGTCTATCTCTTGCAGATTGACAAAAAAGAAGACCAGGAGGACGGCCGGGGCTACCAGCTGATCTTGCGCGACCTCCGCCTTTTGGACTTAAAGCAGCTGGAGCAGGCTGAAGAGGTCAAACCGGTCACGGTCAAGCCTAAGGAGCTGGCCCTTGAGCGCTATTTTGACCAGCACTACCAGACCAAGCGCCTGGGCGATTTCCGGGTTAAAGAAAGGGGCATGGCCCTGGGCAAGCTTTTGGCTGTCCGCTACCAGGAAGACAAGCGGGGGCGGAAGATGGCGACCTTGATCCTGGCTGATTCCTCCGGCCGCTACAGGTGCTGGCTTTTTGCCGGGGAACTGGCCAAATTAACTTTGAATTTACAGGTAAATGACTACTACCTGCTCAAGCTGGAAGCTTTAGGCCAAAGAGAGAGCCTGGACTTCAAAATTTGGGACATGAAGCAGGTAAATTTGCGCTGAAAACGACTTGACCAATTTGCTTTTTTTAAAAAAATCTCTCCTAGTGAAAAAAATAATAAACGCCAGGCTGGGATTTGTAAGCCCTAACAGGTCGAAAGTCTGAAAAAATCGAATTTAAACCAGATTTTACAAGACTTTATGCGGGAAAAATGTTATGATTTATGTGATGTGAGATATTACACAATTTAAATCATGATGAGGTGAATTCATGAAACGGATTGGTATTTTGACTAGCGGCGGTGACGCCCCTGGTATGAATGCAGCCGTAAGAGCCGTAACCAGAGTCGCGATCGCGAACGGTTTGGAAGTTTTCGGTATCAGATACGGTTTTGCAGGTTTGGTTGCGGGCGACATTTTCCCATTGGAAAGTGAAGACGTAGCCCACTTGATCAATGTTTCCGGTACCTTCCTCTACTCTGCGCGTTATCCTGAATTTGCAGAAGAAGAAGGGCAGCTGGCTGGTATTGAGCAATTGAAGAAGCACGGCATCGATGCTGTTGTCGTTATTGGTGGGGATGGTTCCTATCATGGCGCCCTGCAGTTGACCCGCCACGGCTTCAACTCAATCGGCCTGCCAGGCACGATCGACAACGACATCCCTTACACGGATGCCACGATCGGCTATGACACGGCCTGCATGACGGCAATGGACGCGATCGACAAGATCCGTGACACTGCTTCCAGCCACCACCGGGTCTTCATTGTCAACGTAATGGGCCGTAACTGCGGTGACATCGCCATGCGCGTCGGCGTAGCCTGCGGGGCAGACGCGATCGTCATTCCTGAAAGACCATATGATGTCGAAGAAATCGCCAACCGGCTCAAGCAAGCCCAGGAAAGCGGCAAGGACCACGGTTTGGTAGTCGTTGCCGAAGGCGTGATGACTGCTGACCAATTCATGGCTGAACTGAAGAAGTATGGTGACTTCGACGTCCGGGCCAATGTTTTGGGTCACATGCAGCGGGGTGGTACGCCAACTGTTTCTGACCGGGTGCTGGCTTCCAAGCTGGGCAGCGAAGCCGTTCACCTTCTTTTGGAAGGCAAGGGCGGCCTGGCTGTCGGCATTGAAAACGGCAAGGTTACTTCACACGACATCCTTGATTTATTTGATGAGTCTCACAAGGGTGACTATGACTTGTTAAAGCTCAACGCAGATTTATCAAGATAGTTGTTTTTATAGTTTTTGATTTAGGGAGATTTTTTCAAGATGAAAAAAACGAAGATTGTTAGTACTTTAGGACCAGCTTCAAACGATATTGAAACTATTACCAAGTTAGCCGAAGCAGGCGCAAACGTATTCCGTTTCAACTTCTCACACGGTGACCACGAAGAACACTTGGCAAGAATGAACATGGTTCGTGAAGTTGAAAAGAAGACTGGCAAGCTTTTGGGCATCGCTTTGGACACCAAGGGTGCTGAAATCAGAACCACTGACCAAGAAGGCGGCAAGTTCACTATCAACACTGGTGACGAAATCCGCGTGTCAATGGATGCAACCAAGGCCGGCAACAAGGACATGATCCACGTTACCTACC
>SFHY01000111.1 GCA_004556255.1 Lactobacillus delbrueckii | reverse complement strand
CTTGGCCAAAAGTTCGCTCTTGTATGGGTCGTCCTTGAAGGCTTCAGCCAGTTCGCTCTTAGCTACTTGTACGTGTTCAATGGCTTCGCCGTTCTTGATGGCCTTTTGCAGGGCCTTTTCCAAGTCTGGCAATTCAGTAACCTTGATTTGGTCTTCCTTGTCAGTTTCGATGAAGAAGCCGTCTTCTGAAACTTCAGCTTCGCCCAGCTTGATTTCCGGGTACTTGTCCTTAACCAAGGCTTCCAAAACGAAGGCAACAGTTGCCCGCAAAACGCTCAAGCCTTCAGCGTCCTTGTTGGTCAAAATGGCAACTTCGTGGTCAGCGTCCAGCTGGAAGTCAAGGGGCTTGATTTCCCCGTCAACCTTGCCGGCAACGGCGCTCTTAGCCAGGGAAGTTGAGATGCTGGAAGCAAGGTCAGCAACGGAAACAGCTGCGTCAAATTCTTTCTTTGAGCCATCTGGCAGAGTCAAAGCAAAACTCATTGGTTTAAATCCTCCAAAAACAAAAAAGTCCCGAGCACAAATACATGTGCTCGGGACGATTAATCATCGTGGTTCCACCCAAAATTCAGGCCTAAACGGCCTCTCTTATTGGACTGATAACGGCGTCCAACCTTGTCATTTATCTTTTGGGGTCATAGAAGGTGGGGTTCCTCCCAAATGGGGGCTTTCAGAACTGGGCCCCTCTCTCTGAAGCGGGAGGAATCATGTCTTCTATTTACTTTTCGATTATACCCCCTTGCCCAAATAAGACAAGGCTTTTTTGCCATTTTTTTCAAAAAATCTAAGGCAGGCGGCGGTTGTTCCCATAAACCACCACTTCTTTAGCCAAATAGCGGACTCTTTGCATCAGCCGGGCCGCCTTGACCGGGTCATCCGCGTTCTTGGTCGCGCTGAAGTGGCTCTCCAGGGTCTTCATGTCAAAGTTGGAGCTGAAGAAGGTCGGCAGGTCATTGTCCATCCGGGCCTGGAGAATCACGCCTAAAACGTCGTCTCTTGACCAGGGACTGAGGGTCTCGGCCCCGATATCGTCCAAAATCAAGACATCGCAAGCTGCCAGGCGCTGGATTTCCGCCTGCAGGCTGTTGTCGCCAAAATGACTGGACAAACCCGCGATAAAGGTGGGCATATGCAAAAAGATCACCCTGCCGCCCATTTCCGCTACCCGGTTGGCCAGGCCGGCCAAAATATAGGTCTTCCCAACTCCAAAGTCCCCGCTTAAATAGAGGCCCTTGGCATGGGGATTGCTCTGGTAAGCCTGCAAAAAGGCCCCCACTTCAAACAGGGCCTGCTTGCGGTCATCGGCCATGTCCAAGTCGGCCAGCTTGACCCGGCGCAATTTCTCCGGCAGGTCAATCAACTCAATCCGCCGTTTGGCCGCTGCTTCTTTATCCCGGCGCTGCTTGTCCTGGCTGGCCTGGTAACGAATCCCGATTAACGGACCCTCCATGAAAAGCTGGGGCAAATAGCCGCTGATCACCTTGTCGTGGCCGTCTTTTTGCTGGCAGTATTCATAGAGACTGGCAAAACTGGCGTCCACACTTTCCTTGGTCAGCTGGTCCTGGTGGGCCGTCAGAAAGGCCCGGACGTCGGGGTCAGCGAAGACCTGCTTTTTTATCTTTTCAAATGATTCCGCCGAAAAATCCTGCCCGTTCTTGGCTGCCGCGGCCTTAGCCGCGTCACTCAACATGTCGCCAATTGCTCTCATCTAATCACCCTTACTTGTCTTTCTTGTCCGGCCCCTGCAGCATCTTCCGCAGGTCTTCATCAGAAATATTGACCGGCTGGACAAACTGCTTCTTGTTCCAGTCAGTCCCCTGTTCAAGCCGCCGGCTGCCTGAATATGCCGGGTAGTTCTTCTTTTGCCCTGACTGGGCCTGCTTCTTCCCGTCGCGCAGGTGCTTGATGGCAGCTTCCGGGGTCGTGATCCCCTTTTGCAGCCAGTCGTTGGCAATCCGGTAGGCCAAATCCTGGGTCAAAACCGGCTGGTAGTTGAGGCAGGTGTAGACCAGAACATTGATCAAGCCGTGGTTTAAGCGAATCTGCCCGTCCAGGTTATTGACGATCTGCCGCTCTCTGGCCGTGGTAAAGCCGCCCTTCTCCTGCTTCATGTCATCCAAAAAATTAATCGGCGATTTAGAAGTAACCAGGTCTAAAAGCTGCTGGTCTTGCTGGTCCACGCTCGGCCGGTCCTGCTTTTCTTCCTGGCGCTTGATTACCTGCTTGCGGCGATGGTCTGCCTTATAGTTATAGTTGAGGCTCTTTCTGATCGCCGCGGCGTCCAGTTGGTAGCTGCCATGCAGGGTTGGCAGGGTTTCGTTGATAAACTCTTCCTCGCTTAAGCCGTAAAGCTCCATGATGGACCGGATTTCGTCTTTTTGCCGGTCGATCTCGCTTTCCGGGATCTGGTAAGTCGCGAAGCGGTCTTTCAAATACTGCCAGTCGATCTGCTTTAAGTTGACCTGGGCTTCTTCCGTCTTCTGGCTGGCATTTTCTTCAGCCGCCTTTTGGACGTCTTCAGAAGGATTGATGGCCTCATTTTCCGGCAGACGGAAGACTTCAAAAAAGGAAGCGGAAACTTCTTCTAAGTTGTCCAGCTGCCGCTCCTTGACCTGGGCCTGCTTGGCAAATTCCCGGGAAAGCTGGCTGAAACGGACTCCGCCAACTTTTTCTTTTAGGAGGCTGGCCAGAAGCGAAGTGTTGAAAAATTCACTGGCATCTGGCACGGCATGCAGCTTAAAGGCCAAAATATCTCCCAAGCGGAGATTGTGGCTGACATAGGTCTTGAGTAGCCCCACAGCTTCCAGCTTATGCAGGGCCTGCCAGAGCTGGCGGAGGCTGCAATCCAGGTCTTCTTGCAGGCTGTACAGGGCACTTGAAGCCGACAAAGACCGGTAAGGATCAAAGTCCTGGACCAGGGTCTGGTAGAGGGCAACCCCTAAAGCCCCGATCAAGGGCTGGTAGAGCTTGATTAAGACCTGCCCTTGCCCTGACTGGTCGGCCAGCTCATTTAAAACGACGTACCTGAGGCGGGGATTGGAATTTTCGTACATGGACTACTTGGCCTTGCTATGCCGGTCCATCATGTCCTCCATGGTCTTCATGAAGCTGGACATGTCAGTGAACTGGCGGTAGATGGAGGCAAAGCGGATGTAGGCCACGTCGTCGATGTCGGCTAACTGGTCCATGACCAGTTCCCCGATTTCCTTGGAGTAGATTTCGCTGACCCCTTTAGACCGGATCCGGTTTTCAACATTGTCGACCAGCTTGTTGAGCTGCTCACTGGTTACCGGCCGCTTCTGGCAGGCAGCCGCCACCCCGTTTAGGATCTTTTCCCGGCTGAAGGCCTCTCTGGTGCCGTCGTTCTTGATCACCAAAAGGGGTGACTGTTCCACCCGTTCAAAAGTCGTAAAACGATAGCCGCAGTTTTCGCATTCCCGCCGCCGACGGATAGTCCGCCCTTCGTCAGTGGGCCGGGAGTCAATAACCCGGGAGGCGTTTTGATGGCAATTTGGACAAAGCATAGTGAAGCTCCTTTCACGCGATAGTTTTCAGCAGATTGCTCAATTTGTCTCTTAGTTCTTCTATTGTACCAGTATTTTCAAGGACATAGCTAGCCAACAGGCGTTTTTCCCCTAAGGGCAGCTGGGCCTGCATCCGCCTTTTAGCTTCTGCTTGGCTTAAATCGTCCCGCGCCATCAAGCGGGCTAATTCCACTTCTTCCGGCGCCGCGATCAAGAGGACAGCATCAAAGTAGTCCTGCCAGCCAGCCTCAAAGAGCAAGGGAACATCGATGACGCAAACAGAAGCCTGGCTGGCCTGCATCTGCTTTTGAACTTCTTTTAAGACCTCGCCTTGGGTAATTTCCGACAACTTGGCCAAAGCCGCAGGATTAGCAAAGACATACTGGCCCAGCTTCTTGCGGTTAAGACTCTTATCTTCATCGAAGAAATCCGGCCCGAATTCTTCTAGGATCCTTTGCCAGGAGACCTGGCCCACTTCGGCCTGCTGGTGGGCGATCAAGTCGCTGTCAATGACCTGGCAGCCCAGCTCTTTTAATATCCGGCTGGCGGTCGACTTACCCGTGGCAATCCCGCCGGTCAGTCCCAGATAAAAAGTCATCTAATCCTTTACCTCTTTTGACAATGCAGGCAGTAGGTAGTTCCCCGCCCGCTGATCTTGATCTTGACAAAGTTTTCCCCGCAGCGGGGGCATGGCTGCCCCTCCTTGCCGTAGACCTTGAGCCTTTCCTGGTAGTGGCCGGACTCCCCTTCCGCGTTTAAGAAGCTGTGGACGGTCGTGCCACCGTATTTGGTAGCTTCTTCTATGGTTTCATTGATGGCCGTATAAAGGCGCTTGACCTGGTCCTCAGTTAATTCTTTAGCTGGCGTTAAAGGGTTGATCTGGCTTTGCCAGAGGACTTCATCAACATAGATGTTGCCCAGGCCTGCCACCAAAGTCTGGCCCATGAGCAGGCTCTTGATGTTCATACTCCTCTTCTTCAAGCCCTTGGCAAAATAGTCCAGGGTAAATTCCGGAGTATTTGCTTCAATGCCCAAATTCTTTAAACCGGTGACCTGGAATTCCGTTCCAGTTTCCACCAATTGCAGGCGGCCGAATTTGCGGACGTCCGCGTAGCGGAGACTGCTTCCATCGGTAAAAGCAAACT
>SFHY01000009.1 GCA_004556255.1 Lactobacillus delbrueckii | reverse complement strand
ACTAGTGAAGTGCTCTGCCAACTGAGCTAAGTCAGCGACTCTTGTGCCTTAACACAGTTATTAATTAAACCATAAAAACGTGTCCTTGACAAGAGCTTTTACCAAAAAAATTGAAATTATCTGTTTTTAACCGTGAATCTGGGCAAAGAAGTAGAAGATTACCGCCAAAATCACCAAGTACGCTACTTGCACGCCAGCCGCGAGCTTAAGCGTCTTTTCCATCCCCTGCATGGCCGGATCCTGACGTTGGCTGTACAAGTACACCAGTGGCAGCCAGCCCCAAAATGGCAGGACAAAGCTCAAGACCGTGAGCAGGGTCAGCCAGATTGACTTAACTGTTACAACTTTCATTCGTCTCATCTCCTTTTCATTCTATGCCATAATCATACACCTTTACAGTTCTTGTAAATAAAGAATTACATAAAATCAATATAAAGCCTTCCCCGCCCCGCTTTTTGCGCAATAATGTACAATGTTAGCTAAGGAGGTTTTTGCGATGGCATCAACATTAGACTATCTGCGCTGGCGAGGCGATCTGCCTTTTCAAGCTTGCCCTTTCAACAGCCTGGATGCTTCCTTAATGGCATCCCTGGCCTACCTTCCCTTTGACGGCAGCACGGTTGGTCACAGCTTAGGCGAGGTCTGCCAGTCCATCTACCAACGTGAGCCTGACCGCTGGCAAAATCTGGACAAAACTGAACTCCTGCTCTTGCCCAAGTCTCCCCGCCTGGCTGACTTGACCGTCCTGGACTGGGTCAACAAGATGGAGATTGAGCCTGAACCCATCCAGTTCAACGCTGGCGCCTTCCGCCTGGACGACCTGACCATCCTGGTCGCCTACCGGGGCACCGACCAGTCCATGATCGGCTGGAGCGAGGACATGGTCATGAATTATACACCGGAAATTACCGGACAAAAGCTGGCCGCTAAATATCTCAACCGGATCGGCCAGGCCTACCCAAATGACCGGATCTATATCACCGGTCACTCCAAGGGGGGCAACTACGCCCACTACGCTTTGGCCTTTGCTGATCCGCAGATTCAAGCCCGGGTCATCAAGTCCTACAGCTTTGACGGGCCTGGCTACCGGCACCAGATTTACGGGACCAGCGGCTTCCAAGATAATATCAAAAAGATGAAGACCTACATCCCAGAAAGCTCCATCGTCGGCTGCATGCTGGACCATACTGAGCGCGTCCTGGTCGTCAAGTGCACCCAGCCAGCCCTCAGCCAGCACGACCCAAGAACCTGGAGCGTTGGCCGGGACAGCTATGTTTTGGCGCAAGAGGGACTCACGGCTACAGCCCGGGTGATCCGCCACTCCCTGATCGCCTTCAACCACCAGATTCCCGCGGAAAAAAGAGGGCAGATGTGGTCCGCCCTTTTTGAAGCTTTTGGCAGCCTGGACATCACCAAGATCAAGCAGATCAGTGGTTTTACCGGTACCTACCGCTTTGGCCGGGCATACTTTGCCATGGATCCGGAAATGCGGACTATCTTCCGGCAGATTTTTAACAATATTATTGAAACGGCCCGGCAGAGCCTTACCCTGCCTTTCAACAGGAGCGAGGATCCTTACAAGGACCGGCCGAATTTCAATGACTCAAAGAAAGGGCCAATCTTCTTTGAGGCCTACGACATCAAGCAAGAATAACAAAAAGCGCGAATCAACAACGATTCGCGCTTTTTTACTGTCTTTTCCCCTACCCCTGGGCCTCATGGCCTGGGTCCAGGTTGGAGAAGCGGTTGTAAGGCTTGGAGAACATCAGCTTGGCTGATCCCCGCCGGCCTGACCGGTTCTTTTCAATAATAACTTCAACTTCAACGTTTTCCGGATCTTCCTTCGGTTCCTCACCGTCGTCATCCTCATCCCGGTAGTAGTCGTCCCGGTAGAGGAAGCCAACGATGTCGGCGTCCTGTTCGATTGACCCGGATTCCCGCAAGTCTGACAAAATTGGCCGCTTGTCCTGCCGCTGCTCAACTGACCGCGACAACTGCGACAGGGAAATTACCGGCACGTGCAATTCCTTGGCCATCTTCTTGAGCTGGCGAGAGATCGCGGAAACTTCCTGCTGGCGGGACTCAGTCTTTGGCCCTTCAATCAGCTGCAGGTAGTCGATCACGACCAGGCCCAGGTAGCCCAGTTCCTTTTGCAGGGCCAGACACTCGGCCCGGATTTCACTGATCTTGATCCCCGGCGTGTCGTCGATATAGATCGGAGCCTGCCGCAAGACACTCGCTGCCATGTCCAGCTGGTTCCACTCATCCCTGTCCAGGATCCCCGTTCTGAGGTGCTGGGAGTCGATCAGGCCCGTTGAGGCCAACATCCGCTGCACCAGCTGCTCACCAGACATTTCCAGGGAGAAGACCGCTACCGGTTTCTTCTCAGTAATGCCCACATTCTTGGCGATGTTCATGGCAAAAGAGGTCTTCCCGACACCCGGCCGGGCCGCCAAAATGATCAATTCGTCATCATGCAGCCCCGTCGTCATCTCGTCCAGATAGGCAAAACCCGTCCGTAACCCCGTAACCGCGTCCTGGTTCTGGGCATTATTTGAAATCTGCTCAAAGGCTCCGGCAACCAGGTCCTCAATCTTATGAAAACCCCCGCTCCCCTTTTCATTGGAGACGTTCATGATCTCATTTTCAGCGTTGCTGAGGATCTCATCCACGCTGTCAGACCCTTGAATGGCACTGGAGATGATCTTCTGGCTGGCATTGATCAAATTGCGCAGCTGGGCCTTCTGGTGGACGATGCGGGCATAGTCCTTGGCGTGAAAGGCAGTTGGCGTTGCCAGCAAAAGCTCTGACACGTAGGCCATGTCGCCCAGTTCTTCCAATTGCCCCCGCCGCTTGAGCTCCTCTTGCAGGGTAACCAGGTCGATTGACCTGCTCTCGTCATAAAGGGCCAAAAGGGCGCTGTAGACCAGGCGGTTGGCATGTTCATAAAAATCAGTTGGCTCTAAGACCGAGCTGACTTCGTTGATGACTTCGGGATCAATGAAAATCGCCCCTAAAACGGCTTTTTCAGCAGCAGAATCATGCGGGATCTGCTGCGTGACAAGATTATCCATCAATCACGGCTTCTTTCAGCTTCTTAATTTTCTTGGGTAACGTGGACCCGGACCTTTGATTCAACGCCCTTGAAGAGCTTGACTGGCACATTAGTGTAGCCCAGAACCTTGATTGGTTCCCGCAGTTCCAGCTTGTGCTTGTCCAGCTTGATGTCGAACTGCTTGTCCAGGCCTTCGATGATCTTCTTGCTGGAGATTGAACCGAAGAGGCGGGAGTCGCTGCCGGCCTTGGACTTCAGTTCAACCACAGTTTCGTCAGCTTCCAGCTGCTTCTTGATCTCTTGGGCAGCTGCCTTTTGAGCTTCGTATTCAGCCTTTTCATTGGCTTCCACCCGCTTCAGGGTGTTCAGGTTGCCCTTGTTGGCTTCCTTAGCCAGGCCCCGCTTGATCAGGTAGTTTTGCGCGTAGCCGTCCGGCACGTCCTTGACCTGGCCCCGCTTGCCTCTGCCCTTAACGTCTTGCATAAAAATAACTTTCATCTTTCATGGCTCCTTTTCTTCTTTAACTGTTTTCTTCCAGATATTCGTCAATTGCCGTTAGCAGCCGCTGACTGGCTTCTTTGACCGTTATATCCTTGATCTGGGTCGCCGCGTTGGACAAGTGGCCGCCCCCGCCCAGCTTCTCCATGATCACCTGGACGTTGATGTGGCCCATCGACCGGGCTGAAATTCCGACCTTGTCCCCGCTTCTTCTGGTGATGGCAAAAGATGCCGACACCCCTTCCAAATCCAGGGCCGTATCGGCTGCCTGGGCCGTCAGGATCGGGTCGATCACCTTGTCCTCCGGCCCCTGCATGACCGCCATCTTCGGCCGCAGCATCTGCAGGCTGGCCACCAGGTGGCTCTTGACCAGGAAGCTGGAAATATCTTCCTTCAAAAGCTCACTGACCACCGAGGAGTCCGCCCCGATCGACCGCAGGTAGCTGGCCGCGTCAAAGGTTCTCGTCCCCGTGCGCAAGGAGAATTCCTTGGAGTCGACCGTGATCCCGGCCAGCATGGCCGTGGCTTCCAGGTTGGTCAAAACCCGGTTGTCCTCAGCCGGCTGCTGATATTCGACCATTTCCGTCACCAGTTCGCTGGCTGAGGAAGCATATGGCTCCACGTAAGTCAGCATCGGGTTCTCCGGGAATTCTTCCCCCCGCCGGTGGTGGTCGATCACCACGATCCGGTTCTTCAAGCGGTCATAGAGGCGCTGGTCATAAGTGATGGAGTACTTGGAGTGGTCCACCATAACCAAAAGGGAGTTGTCCGTCGCGACCGCGTTGGCCTCATCCGGGCTGACAAAAAGATCCAGCTGGGGATCAGCCGCTTGCATCTTCTTGACCAGGCGGTCAACGTCATAGTTGCAGTGGGCCGTGTCCAGCAAAAAGTGGGCCTTGACTCCATGCAGGCGGGCGATCTTGACGACCCCGATCCCGCTGCCGACAGAGTCCATATCAGGCCGTTGATGCCCCTGGACGAAGACCTGGTCAACATCCTTGAAGAGCTCGCCCAAGGCCTGGGAAACCATTCTGGCCCGGACCCGGGTGCGCTTTTCCATTGGGTTGGACTTGCCCCCGTAGAAGCGGGCTACCTGGCCCAATTCCCGAAGGACCACCTGGTCCCCGCCCCGGCCAAGGGCCAGGTCCAAGTTGGCCTGGGCTTGGTTGGCGATCTTTCTCAGTGACTCGCCCCCGTAGGCAATCCCGACCGACAGGGTCAAAGGAGTGTTGTTCCGGCTGGTTTCCAGGCGGATCTTGTCCAAAACTGAGAACTTGTCTTCTTCCATGGCTTCCAGGTCCTGCAAGTGGGCCAGAAGCAAAAAGTGGTCTTCATCGATCCGCTTTAAGTAGGCCTTGAACTTCTTGGCATAGTCGTTCAAGGTCGTCTGCAGGTAGGTGCTGGTTCTGGCCAGTTCCTGGTCATGCATCCGCTCGCTGAGCTCGTCGTAGTTGTCGACAAAAATCTGCCCGATAGCCAGGCGCTCAGCCCGGTACTTGTCGGCCAGGTCAGCATAACGGGTAATGTCGAGCAGGTAGATGACCCCAATACTGTCTTGGACAACCATTTCAAATTGGTGGTCCCCCCACTTGACCACCTTGCTTTCCGAAGTCTGGGCCTCAAGGGCTTCTTCAACCAGCTTGCCCAGCTTCCGGTCGACCGCCGTAATCGTCTTGCCGATGGCGTCCTTGTCCCCCAGGTAGAGCTGCAAGTAGGGGTTGACCCATTGGATGTGCCGGGACTCGTCGTAAAGGAGGATCCCCAGCGGCATCTTGATCATGGCCTCCTGCTCCCCCCGCTTGATCCGGTAGGAGAGGTTGGCCGCGTAATTGTTGGTATTTTTCGCGAGAATGTAAACGCCGAAAACGACCCAAAAGACATCCACGATCAGAACCAGCAAAAGCGCCACCCCGAAGATCCGGTTGATGAAGAAAGCCACAACCGTGCTCAGCACCGTCAAGAAGGCGACGCTGGAGAAGGCAATGATTAATCTGGAATCCCGGACGAATTCTGGCAATTCAAGTTTGCGTAAAAAGTTTTTCATAAAATTCTTCCACATCTTTAAAGCAGATTAAACTACTCCCATTATAACCTATTGCCGCCCGCCACAAAACAGAAAAGAAAAAGAGACCGGGAGGAGTCCAGCTCCTTCGGTCTCTTTATTTGCTTATTGATCCTGCTGCTTAGTCTTCAGCTACGAATGGCAGAAGGCCCATAATCCGGGCTCTCTTGATAGCGTTAGCAACCTTGCGTTGGTTCTTAGCGCTAGTACCAGTGACACGACGTGGCAAGATTTTACCTCTTTCTGAGATAAAACGTTTCAACAGATCAACATCCTTGTAGTCTACGTAGTCGATGTGGTTGGCTGCGATGAAGTCAACCTTGCGGCGGCGACGACCACCTCTTCTTTGTTGAGGCATGTCTTCAGATCCTTTCTTGTGTAATTTTAAAACGGAAGATCGTCATTTGAGACGTTGATTGCACCGTCAGAGCCGTCGAACGGGTTGGTGTTCGAGTCTCCGCCGGAAAAGTCGTCTTTCTTGTTATCTTCATTAAATCCGGCATTAGCCGGCCCGTTTGACTGGGCTGGGTTGCCGAAGGCGTTATTGTTGGCGTAGCCGCTGCCGCCGCCAAATCCGGAGTTGAAGCCGGAGTTTTGGCTTTGACCTTGGCCGTAGCCGCCAAACCCGCCGTTTTGCTGACGGCTTTCACGCTCGCGGCGTGATTCGAGCAGTGAGAAGTTGTCCACGAGGACTTCTGTCACGTAAACTCGCTGGCCGTCCTTATTATCATAGTTTCTGGTCTGGATCCGGCCCTGGATGCCCACCAAACTGCCCTTGCTGGTGAAGTTGCAGAAGTTCTCCGCAGCCTTGCGCCAAATCACGCAGCTGATGAAGTCCGCTTCTCTCTGGCCTGATGCATTGGTAAACTGCCGGTCAACGGCTAAAGTGAACGTAGCAACCGAGATGCCGCTCCCAGTAGTACGTAATTCAGGATCACGTGTTAAACGGCCAACAAGTACAACGTTATTGATCATACTTATTTCCTTCCTATTCCTGTATTACGGAAAACTACAATTATTTGTCTAACTTGACAGTCATTGAACGCAGAACTGAGTCGTCGATCTTGCTCAAACGGGCAAATTCGTTGACAGCAGCAGCGTCTTCAGCAGTGAAGGTCATGATGTAGTAACTACCTTCACGATACTTTTCGATTTCGTATGCGAAACGACGCTTGCCCCAGTCCTTAGCTTCAACCATTTCACCACCATTGTCAGCGATCACCTTAGTGTACTTGTCAATAATGGCCTTCTTTGCTTCATCGTCAACGTCTGGCTTGATGATGTAAGTAATTTCGTACTTGGTTGTCATAGACTATTGCACCTCCTTTTGGACTAAATGGTTCTTGCTAAAATCAAGAACAAGGAGTAATTGATCTAATTACTCGCAATGCCTAATTTTAGCACAAAATAAAAAAATTACCAAACATTTTTTACACGTGATCTGGGATTTTCTTCCCACTAACTATTACGCCAAAAATGCTGGTAATTTTTTATTTTATCTTACTTTTTTTGCTTCTTTGCTGCTAAGCTTCCGTTTCCGGCTCGCTTTCGCCTTCAGCTTCAGCCGGCACGACTGCCATGCTTGCCACGGCATTGCCGTCAGCCACCTTGATCAGGCGGACGCCCATAGTTGACCGTCCAGTCTGGGAGACATCACTGGTCTTGAAGCGGATCATGATCCCGTCAGTGGTGATCAGCATGATGTCGCTTTGTCCGTCAACCACGGCCACGCCAGCCAGAGGACCGTTCTTTTCGCCGATCTTGGCGGTCTGAATCCCCTTGCCGCCCCGGCCCTTGACCGGGTATTCGCTGGCCGCGGTCCGCTTACCATAGCCCTTTTCCGAGATAGTCAGGACTTCATCTTCCGGCTTCAAGATCCCGGAGCCAACCACGTAGTCGCCTTCACGGAGGTTGATCCCCCGGACGCCGGCCGCGCTTCTCCCCATGGCCCGGACGTCATCTTCATTGAAGGTCACGGCGTAGCCCTGGTGGGTGGCAATCAAGATGTTCTGCTGGCCGTCAGTGGTCAGGACGTTGGAGAGTTCGTCGCCATCCTTCAAGGTCAAGGCGATCAAACCGTTGGTCCGGATGTTTTCAAATTCCCGGATCTTGGTCCGCTTGACCGTCCCCAGCTTGGTGATGAAGAAGGCGTAGTCGTCATCATGCCCTTGCGGCAGGTTGACCACGGTCTGGATGTGCTCGCCCTTCTCCAGCTGCAGGAGGTTGACGATTGGCAGGCCCTTGGCGCTTCTGCCGTATTCCGGGATTTCGTATGCCTTCTTCATGTAGACCTTGCCCTTGTTGGTGTAGAAGAAGAGGTAGTCGTGGGTGCTTGAGTAGAGCAGGTGCTCGATGAAGTCGCCCTTTTGGACGCCCATCCCCTTGATCCCCTTGCCGCCCCGGTTCTGGGTCTTGAAGTCGTCGATCAGCATCCGCTTGATATAGCCCTGGTGGGTCAAAGTCAACAGGACGTCTTGTTCTTCGATCAAGTCTTCGTCTTCGATCGTGACCACTTCGCTGGCCGTGATCTGGGTCCGGCGCTTGTCGCCGAAGCGCTTCTGGATGTCCAGCAGCTCGTCGTAGATGATCTGGTCGATTCTTTCCGGCTTAGCCAAAATGTCCTTGTAGTCGGCAATCTTGACCAAAAGCTCCTGGTATTCGCCTTCGACCTTGTCTCTTTCCAAACCGGTCAGGCGGACCAGACGCATGTCCAGGATGGCCTGGGCCTGGCGGTCGTCCAGGTCAAAGCGGCTGATCAAGCCCGCCTTGGCGATGTCGCTTGATTCAGAGTTCCGGATCAGGCTGACGATTTCGTCGATATGATCCAGCGCCACCCGCAAACCTTCCAGGATGTGGGCTCTGGCTTCAGCCTTTTCCAAGTCAAACTTGGTCCGGCGGGTGATGACGTCTTCCTGGTGGGCCAGGTAGTACTGCAGCATCTGCTTCAAGGTCAGGAACTTCGGTGCCCCGTCCACGATCGCCACCATGTTCATGGCGAAGTTGGACTGCATCTGGGTTTCCTTGAAGAGGTTGTTCAAAACCACGCTGGCGCTGGCATCCCGGCGCACGTCGATCGTGATCCGCATCCCGCTCTGGTCGGATTCGTCCCGCACCCCGGTAATGCCGTCGATCACCTTGTCACGGGCCAGTTCAGCAATCTTCTGGACCAGTTCGGCCTTGTTGACCAGGTAAGGAATCTCGCTGACGATGATTCTTTCCCGCCCGCTCTTTTCCGTTTCGATTTCGGTCTTGGCCCGGACGACGATGTTGCCCTTGCCGCTTTCATAAGCGTGCAGGACCCCGCCCCGGCCCATC
This sequence comes from Lactobacillus delbrueckii, assembly GCA_004556255.1. Lineage (GTDB taxonomy): Bacteria > Bacillota > Bacilli > Lactobacillales > Lactobacillaceae > Lactobacillus > Lactobacillus delbrueckii_B. Next base: position 12,617 of record SFHY01000009.1, on the reverse strand, counting down.
AAGATCCCGCCGGTCGGGAAGTCCGGCCCTGGGATGGCCTTCATCAGTTCCTTGGTCGTCACGTCCGGGTTCTTCATCAGCATGTGAATGCCGGAAATGACTTCTGACAGGTTGTGCGGCGGAATGTTAGTGGTCATCCCGACCGCGATACCACTGGAACCGTTGACCAAAAGGTTAGGGATTCTGGCTGGCAGGACGGTCGGTTCGTTTTCCGTATCGTCGTAGTTTCTCTGCCAGTCAACCGTGTTCTTGTTGATGTCGCGGAGCATTTCCACGGCAATCTTGCTCATTCTGGCTTCGGTGTAACGCATGGCGGCCGGCCGGTCGCCGTCAACGGAACCGAAGTTGCCGTGCCCGTCTACCAGCATGTAGCGGTAGGCAAAGTCCTGGGCCATGTGGGCCATGGCCAGGTAGATGGAGGAGTCACCGTGCGGGTGGTACTTACCCATGACGTCCCCGACGATTCTGGCACTCTTCTTGTAAGGCTTGTCCGGAGTCACGCCCAGCTCGTTCATCCCGTACAGGATCCGCCGCTGGACCGGCTTCAAGCCGTCGCGGACGTCCGGCAAAGCCCGGGCCACGATGACGGACATGGCGTAGTCCAAGAAGGAGCTCCGCATCGTTTGCGTCAGATCGACATTTCTGATCCGCCGGTCTTGTCCTTGATTTTCGTTATCCATTCCTACCTCCCATTAAGCATCCAAGTTTTCAACATATTGGGCATTGTCTTCGATGAACTTGCGCCGCGGGCCAACTTCGTTGCCCATCAGCATTTCAAAGACTTCATCCGCGTCCTTGGCGTATTCCGGGTCCACCCGGTCCAGGCGGCGGTTTTCGGGGTCCATGGTCGTCTCCCACAATTGTTCAGCGTCCATTTCCCCCAGCCCCTTGTAGCGCTGCACGATTGGCTTCGGGCTTGGCTGCAATGACCCAAGGTAGTCGTGGAGTTCTTCATCAGTGTCCAGGTACTTGATCAGCTTGCCCTGGCGCACTTGGTACAGAGGCGGACGGGCGATATAAACGTAGCCCTTGTCGATCATCGGCCGCATGTAGCGGTAGAAGAGAGTCAAGAGCAGGGTCCGGATGTGGGCCCCGTCGACATCGGCGTCAGTCATGATGATCAGCTTGTGGTAGCGGGCCTTGGAGACGTCAAAGTCTGCCCCAAAGCCAGTCCCCAGGGCCGTAAACAAGGTCCGGATTTCCTGGTTGGCCAGGATCCGGTCCATTGAGGCCTTTTCCACGTTCAGGATCTTCCCCCGGATTGGCAGGATGGCCTGGGTCAAGCGGCTGCGCCCTTGCTTGGCGCTGCCGCCGGCGGAGTCCCCTTCGACGATGAAGAGTTCTGAGATATTCGGGTCATTTGAAGTGTTGTCGGCTAATTTGCCTGGCAGGTTGGCGATTTCCAGGCCGGACTTCTTCCGGGTAACTTCCCGGGCGCGCTTGGCGGCAACTCTGGCTCTTTCAGCCAGTTGCCCCTTTTCCACGATCTTGCGGGCCACCTGCGGGTTCTCCATCAAGAAAGTGGAGAAGGTTTCTGAGAAGGCGCGGTCAACAGCAGTTCTGGCGTCGGAGTTGCCCAGCTTGGTCTTGGTCTGCCCTTCAAACTGCGGGTTCGGGTGCTTGACGGAAATCACGGCCGTCATCCCTTCCCGGATGTCTTCCCCGGACAGGTTGTCGTCGTTTTCCTTCAAGATCTTGGCCTTGTGGGCGTAGTCGTTGACCACCCGGGTCAAGGCCGTCTTAAAGCCCGCCTCGTGCATCCCGCCTTCATAGGTGTGGATGTTGTTGGCGAAAGTCATCAAAGTCGTCTTGTAACCGGTCGTGTACTGCAAGGACACTTCAACGTCGATGCCTTCGTACTTGCCTTCCACGTAGATCGGCTCGTCAAAAAGCACCTCCTGGCCCCGGTTGAGGAAGGAGACGTATTCCTTAATCCCGCCTTCGAAGTGGTAGACGTCGGTTTCCGCCGTGCCCTTTCGCTTGTCAGTGAAGGTCAGCTTCAGCCCCTTGTTCAAGAAGGCCAGTTCCCGGATCCGGTTTTTCAAGATCTTGTCGTCAAAAACCGTGGTTTCCGTGAAGATGTTCGGGTCCGGCCAGAAATGGACGATGGTCCCGTGTTCAGTCAAAGGCACGGTCCCGACTTCCTTCAGCTCTTCAACGACCCGGCCGTGGTCAAAGGCGATGTGGTACTTCTTGCCGTCCCGCATGACAGTGACGTTCAGCTTGGTGGACAGGGCGTTGACAACGGAAGCCCCGACCCCGTGCAGACCGCCGGAAACCTTGTATCCGCCACCGCCGAACTTACCACCGGCGTGCAAGACAGTATAAACAGTTTCAACGGCTGGCCGGCCGGTCTTCTTTTCGATGTCGACCGGGATCCCCCGCCCGTCGTCTTGGACAGTCACGCTGTTGTCTTCGTTGACGGTGACTTCGATCTTGGTCGCGAAACCCGCCAGGGCTTCATCGATCCCGTTGTCGATGATTTCCCAGACCAGGTGGTGCAAGCCTTGGGAGCTGGTTGAGCCAATGTACATCCCCGGACGCTTGCGTACGGCTTCCAGGCCGCCAAGGACTTGAATCTGGCTGGCATTGTACTTGTCAGCTTCTTGTTCAAACTGCTTGGCCTTCTTCAATTTGTTATCTTCGTCTGCCATTTAATCCTTCCTCTTTTTCTATAATTTGGCCGGAATGGATGTAAAAAATTCGCGGCTGTTTGACTATTTCCTGGGAAATACCATCCAGATCGGTTGTCGTAATAAAAGTCTGGGTTTGACCATGGATGAAATTGAGCAGGGCTGCCTGGCGGTTCTGGTCCAGTTCGCTCATCACGTCGTCCAAAAGCAGGATCGGCTCTTCTCCCGTCAGCTGCTTGATCAGCTGGATTTCCGCCAGTTTCAAGCTGAGGGCAATGGTCCGCTGCTGCCCTTGGGAGGCAAACAGGTGGGCATTCTTGCCGTCCAGCTGGAATTCCAGGTCATCACGGTGGGGGCCCAGCTGGGTCGTGGCCCGTCTGAGCTCATCGTCAGCGATCTCCGCAAAGCGGTCCAGCAGCTTCTGCTTGATCTGGGCCGGCTGGTCTTTATCCGTAATTTCCTTGGCTGAAGGCCGGTAAAGAACCCGCAGCTCTTCTCTTTGCCCGCTGATAGCCCGGTAAGCCTCGGCCGCGTAGCGGTTGAGGTCGGCCAAATAGCGGTAGCGGCGCCAGATCAGTTCACTGGCGGCCGTGGCCACCTGCTCAGTCAAAACCCCGAGCAGGACCTGGTCACTGGCCTGCCGGCGGGCCAGCTGCTTGAGATAGTTGTTTCTCTGCTGGAGCAGCTGCCGGTACTGGCTGGCGAAATAGAGATATTCCGGATTGATCTGGCCGAATTCCAGGTCCATGAAGCGCCGGCGTAAAGAAGGGGCCCCCTTCACCAATTCCAGATCTTCCGGAGAAAAGAGGATGGCGTTAAGGTGGCCCACATACTTGGACAGCCGGGCCTGCTCGATCCGGTTGACCCAGGCACTCTTGCCCTTCTTGCTGATGACGATGCGCAGGTCAATGTCCAGCTGGCGCTTGTGCACCCGGCCAGCCAGGCTGGCAAAGTCCTGGCCGAAGGCAATCATCTCCCGGTCATTGCTGGTCCGGTGGGACCGGCTGAGGGCCAGAAAGTAGATTGCTTCCAGCAGGTTGGTCTTGCCCTGGGCATTTTCACCCAGAAAAACGTTCACGTGCGGGTCAAATTCCAGGTCAAGGGGAGCCAGGTTGCGGAAACCGCTCTGCTTAAACCGGCCCAGGTACATTAAAGCCCCTGAACCAGCTCGTATTCCTTGCCGGCAACGGTCAAACGGTCACCAGGATAGAGCTTCCTGCCCCGGCGGTCTTCCTTGTCCCCATTGACCAGAACTGGACTGTCCTTGAGGTACCACTTGGCCTGTCCGCCCGAGGAAACGATACATTCATCTTTCAAAAATTGTCCGAGGGTGATGAATTCACCATTAATCGCAAAAGTTTCGATAGTCTTCACCTTCACCAATGTAAAACTAGTATTCCACTTATAAATTATAGTCTTTTTTCCAGGGAAACTCAATCAAGAAGGCCTTTTTTAGGGCCTCTGAGCGTTTATTTACTCATTTAGTATCGTGCTACATAAAGCAGGTATTTTGGGCTAAAAGCCGTAAAAAACGCTTGTATGAAAAAATGGCCGAAAAAAAGCCACTCCGGAGAGTGGCTTTTGTGAATTATTGGAAGTCTGCTTTAGAAAGTTCGGATTGGGGTGATCAGCTGCACAAATTCGATTGACTGGTCATTTGGCACGACCGTGAATGGCCGCAGGCTTTCCGTGAAGTTGATGATGACGGAGTCAGTTACTGAGGCCCGCAGGGCAGCGGCCATGTAGTCCGGGTTGAAGGAAATGGTCAGGTCCCGGCCAGTTAAGCTGCTGAAGCCGACTTCTTCTTCAATCTTCCCGACTTCCGGGGAATTACCGGAAACCAGGACGGTTTGGTCAGTCACGTTTAAAGTCATTTGCACGGCATTAGTCCGGTTGGCGTGGGTCAAGAGGCTGGCCCGGCTCAAAGTCTGCATCAAGTCAGAAACTCTGAACTGCACACTGGTCGTTGACTCAGTTGGCAAAAGGCGGTCAACGTCCGGGTAGGCCCCTTCCAAAAGGCGGGTGTAGAAGGACAAGTTTTCAAATTCAAAGCGGATCTGGCTGTCGCCCAGGTAAACCTTGATGTCCTGGTCAGCGTCGCCGATGATCTGGGCCAGTTCCTGCAGGTTCTTGCCCGGGATGATCAGGGACAGGTCTTCGCTTGGACCAGCTTCAACGTCAACGATTCTTTGGGACAGGCGGTGGGAGTCAGTCGCCACAGCCTTGATCTGCCCGTTCTTGAAGCTGAAGTTGACTCCGGTCAGAGTTGGCCGGCTTTCTTCGGTGGATACGGCGAAAACAGTCTGGGTGATCAGTTCCCGCAGAGTCTTAGACGGTAGGCTGAAGGAAGTTCCGGCAATTTCCGGCAGGCGCGGGTAGGCACTGGCGTCCAGGCCGTTGATGACGTAGTCCGCCTTGTCAGAGGTGATCTGGATCTGGTTACCTTCCTTGACTTCAAAAGTGAATTCCCTGCCTGGCAATTTGCGGACGATTTCGCTGAACAGGTGGGCGGTCACGACAATGGAGCCAGTTGATTCAACCCGTAAGTCATCAGAAACCGGTTGGCTCAGTTCAATGGAAATATCGGCATTGCTGCCAGTCATGATCAGTTCAGTTTCCGTCAGGTCCAGCTTGATCCCGCTCAAAATCGGAATTTGGGCTCTTGAGGAAACTGCCTTTAAAACGGAATTCAAGTCATTGATAAAAAGATTGCGCTGTACAGTAAATTTCATCTGGTCCTCCTTGGTTAGTTTGCTGCTCTCTTTATTTAATTATTTATTTATATATAGATAGTTGTAGTAGTAGGTCCTGTGAATTCTGTTGATAACTGACCGGAAGCCTGGTAATCCGGACTTTTGCCAGTTGAAAAGCTGTGGATAAATCGCAAACTTGTCCACAAGTTATCAACGGACCTATCTTTCCAGCATCTGCCGCAGGTCGGAAACAGCGGACTTGATTTCAGTGTCCGTTTTGATCTGCCGGGCGATTTTGTCGCAGGCATGCATCACGGTCGTGTGGTCCTTGCCGCCGAATTCCTGGCCGATTTTCGGCAGGCTGGCGTCGGTGAGCTCGCGGGACAGATACATGGCAATCTGGCGCGGGATGACGATCTGCCTTACTCGCTTCTTTCCTTTAAGGTCCGGCACTGAGGTCTGGAAGTAGTTGGCCACGACCTCCTGGATCTTGGAAATCTGCAGTCCCCTGCTCTTCTGGACCAGCTTGAGGTCAGCTAAAGCCGACCGGGCTAAGCCGATGTTGATGTCCTGCTTTTGAATGGTGGCCTGGGCCTGGACTTTGACCAGGGCCCCTTCCAGTTCCCGGATATTAGTATCGACCTGGCTGGCCACGTAGTCCAGGGTACTTTCATCGATCTCCAGGCCTTCGGATTCAGCCTTCTTGCGCAGGATGGCGATCCGGGTTTCCAGGTCTGGCGGGGTGATTTCGACTTGCAGTCCCCAGGCAAAACGTGAGACCAGCCGCTCGGACAGGTCGGGAATTTCCGTTGGCAGTCGGTCACTGGTCATGACGATCTGCTTTTGATCATTATAGAGAGTCTCAAAAGTATGGAAGAATTCTTCCTGAATCCCTTCCTTCTTGGCGAAGAACTGGATGTCGTCGACCAAGAGCAGGTCAGCTGTCCGGTATTTCTCCCGGAACTTGTCCTGGGTCTTGTTCTTGATGGAATTGATGAAGTCGTTGACAAAAGTCTCACTTTGAATGTAGACAACATTGGCATCTGGTCTTTCCGCCAGCATCTGGTGGCCGATCGCCTGCATCAAGTGGGTTTTACCAAGGCCCACGCCCCCGAAGATGAACAAGGGATTGTAGAAGGTCCCCGGGTTGTCGGCAACCGCCAAAGCGGCCCCGGCTGCCAGTTTGTTGCCCTCGCCTTGAATGAAGTTCTCGAAGGTGTACTTCTCGTTTAAGCGCAGGTCCTTGGTAAATTCGCAGCCTTGCGGCCGGGCTTTCTCGGGCTTGGCCTGCGGCTGGGGCTCCAGCATTCTTTCGCTACTGGGCGCCGGGCCGTTCTTAACGACGAAAACCGGGTAGATGTCGATTCCCGCGTAGGCGTAAGCCGACTGGATCAGGTTAGCGGAGATGTTTTGCTCCCAATACCCCTTTGCCACGGGGGTTTGGACGGAGATTACCAATTCATGGGTGTCCTTGTTGAAGGAGACGGGCTTGGTGTTTTTGAACCAGGCGTTATAGGATACTTCGTTAAATTCGGATCGCATTTCAGCGTTGAAGCTATCCCAGAATTTTTCTAAATCGAACAAAAAACATTCCCTCCAAAAAATTTTTTAGCAAAATTATTTTAGCATTTACTAACCAGGTTTTCCACAGGTGGAAGAAAGAAATCCAGAATCCACAGGCTGTGGACAAGAAATAAAAAGTTGCCTGTGACCTCTGCTGATAATTTTATCGAAATCGGACAGAAGTGGATAAGTCTTGTGGACAACTTTTCTTAGAGCGGCAAAAGCTGATCCTGGTTTTGACCGGACATATCCACAGGGTGTTGAAAAGGTTTTTGACAGGGTGTGGACTGTGGATAAGTCTGTAAAAAAGCCTGTTGATTGCCGGGAAAAATTTTTTTTCGCGGTCTGCTTTCTGTCCACAGGCAGGGGATCAGGCTCAGGCAGTCTAAGGAAAAAATCGGGCAAGTTTGCAAGAAAAAGCTTGGTTTTTTTTGATTTCCGTGCTATTCTAGATAAGAAATTGTGCACGTAGCACTAAAAAATGGAGGTGCAAATATATGTCAACTAAGAGAACTTACCAACCTAAGAAGCGTCACCGTTCACGCGTTCACGGCTTCATGAAGCGTATGGCTACAAGCAACGGCCGTAAGGTTTTGGCTAGACGCCGTGCAAAGGGTAGAAAAGTATTATCTGCTTAAGCCACTGAATCCCAGTGGTTTTTTTAATTTGCAAGAGTGTAAAGAGCTTTGAGAAAGTCATATCGAGTTAAATCTGAACAGGATTTTCAGACCGTCTTTGAAAATGGCGAATCAGTTGCCAACCGGGCTTTTGTGATCTACGTCCTGCCTAGAAAGCAGAATAAGCATTTTCGCGTCGGCATCTCTGTCGGCAAGAAGGTCGGTCACACGGCCGTCGTGCGCAACCGTCTCAAGCGCTACATCAGGGCGGTGTTGACCGAGAACCGGGACCGGATTGCGCCGGACTTGGACTTCTTGGTGATTGCCAGACCCTACGCTCGCGATTTCGATTGGGAAAAGACGCGGGAAAACCTGCTTCATGCGCTGAACCTGGCCCACGTCATTGAAGAAATGCCAAATAAAGAGGAAAAATAGTGAAGGACATTTTATCGAAGAAGAGTACCAAGCGCCTTCTGGCCGCTCTGGCACTGGTGACGGTTTTTGCCCTTGTTCTGAGCGGCTGCGCCACGCAGACCACCCAGAAGCCAACGCCGATCTCCCATAATTCCAGCAACTGGTGGGATGCCTGGGTAGTTTACTACCTCTCCCAGTTCGTGCTTTGGATTGCCAAAGTCTGCGGGGGCAGCTACGGCTGGGCCATCATCATCTTTACGGTTATCATCCGGGTGATCCTCCTGCCTTTGAACGCGGTGCAGATCAACAGCACCAGAAAGATGCAGGAGATCCAGCCGGAACTGAAGGCCTTGCAGGAAAAGTATTCCAGCAAGGACCTGGAGACCCGGAACAAGCTGAACGAAGAAACGCAGAAGCTTTACAAGGAAGCGGGCGTCAATCCTTACGCCGGCTGCCTGCCGATGGTGATCCAGTTGCCGGTTATGTGGGCCCTGTACCAGGCCATCTGGCGGACGCCAGAGCTGCAGAACGGTAAATTCTTGTGGATGGACCTGGGCAAGCCAGACCCATACTACATCCTGCCGATTTTGGCAGCGGTATTTACCTTCCTGTCCTCATACATCGCGACTTTGTCGGTGCCTAAGTCTTCCCAGACCACGATGACTAAGATGATGAGCTATGTCATGGCCATCATGGTCGGGATCTGGGCCATCGTCTTCCAGTCCGCGATCTCCCTTTACTGGGTGATCTCCAACCTCTTCCAGGTTGGCCAGACCCTGGTCTTGCAGAACCCATTCAAGTACCGCAAGGAACAGGAAGCCAAGGAAGAAGCTGAACGCGAGCGCCAGCGCAAGATGCGGCGGGCTTACAAGCGGATCAAGCGGAAATAATTGAATATTCATCTAAAGTTTTTTAGATAAAGTAGTGAAAGTGCTTTATCCATCATTTTTCATGGTGGAAATTGCGCTTTTTTTATTGGAAAAAACGAGGTAACGAGATGGTTCAACGTTTAACTGAATTTGATACGATCGCGGCGATCTCAACGCCGCTGGGAGAAGGCGGGATCTCCATCGTCCGCGTCTCCGGGGAAGATGCGGTCGCCATTGTCAACCGCTTGTTTAAGGGCAAGGACCTGGAAAAAGTTCCCAGCCACACGATCAACTACGGTCACATTGTGGACCCGGCGACCGGACAGGTGATCGATGAGGTCATGGCCTCCGTCATGCTGGCGCCGAAGACTTTTACCAAGGAAGACATCGTGGAAATCAACTGCCACGGGGGGATCGTGGTCACTAATGACATCCTGCAGCTGCTCTTGGCCAACGGGGCCAGAATGGCTGACCCGGGCGAATTTACCAAGCGGGCCTTCGTCAACGGCCGGATCGACCTGACTCAAGCTGAAAGCGTGATGGACATCATCCGGGCTAAGACTGACAAGGCCCGGCAGGTGGCGGTCAAGCAGCTCTCCGGCGGCCTTTTGATGGAAATCCGGGCCCTGCGCCAGGAAATCCTGGATGTTTTGGCCAATGTCGAAGTCAACATCGACTACCCGGAATACGATGAAGAAGAAGTGACGGCCCAGAAGATGCTGGCTTGCGCGGAAACCGTCAGCGGCAAGATTGACCGCCTGCTGGAAACGGCCCAGGAGGGGCAGATCCTCAGAAACGGCTTGAAGACAGCGATTGTTGGCCGGCCTAACGTTGGCAAGTCATCACTTTTGAACTACTTGACCCAAAGCGACAAGGCGATCGTGACGGACGTGGCCGGGACTACCCGGGACACCCTGGAAGAGTTCGTGTCCGTCAAGGGGGTGCCTTTGGAGTTGATTGACACGGCCGGGATTCATCACACCGAGGACCAGGTGGAAAAAATCGGGGTTGAGCGGTCAAAGAAAGCTATTGCCCAAGCGGACTTGATCCTGCTTTTGCTGGACGGCAGCCAGGAATTGACGGAAGAAGACCGGCAGCTTTTGGACCTGACCGCCGGTAAAAAGCGGATCATCGTGCTGAACAAAACGGACCTGGGCCAGCAGCTGTCCGCGGCTGAGATTGCTAAAGAAAGCGGCAGTGAAGTGATCAGCACCTCGATCATGATGAAGGAAAACCTGGACGAATTGGAAGCCTTGATCAAAAAGCTTTTCTTCAAGGGGATCGAAAACTCCAACGACCAGGTCCTGGTGACCAACCAGCGGCAGGCGGGCCTTTTGGCCAAGGCCAAGCAGCAATTGGCCGACGTGGCCAGCGGGCTTGAGGACGGGATGCCGGTTGACCTGGTTCAGATCGACTTTACCGGGGCCTGGGAGAGCCTGGGCGAGATCACCGGGGATAGCGCTCCAGATGAATTGATCAATGACCTCTTCAGTCAGTTCTGCTTAGGGAAATAGCGAGGAAGGCAAGGAAGACGAAAAAAATGAAGACTTATGTTTCAAACGAATATGACGTGATCGTGGTCGGCGCCGGCCATGCCGGCTGTGAGGCAGCCCTGGCCAGTGCCAGGATGGGGGAGAAGACCCTGCTGCTTACCATCGGCCTGGATATGGTGGCCTTTATGCCCTGCAACCCGTCAGTCGGCGGCCCGGCCAAGGGGACCGTGGTCAGAGAAATCGACGCTTTAGGCGGGGAGATGGGCAAGAACATCGACAAGACCTACATCCAGATGCGGATGCTGAACACGGGCAAGGGGCCGGCTGTCCGGGCATTAAGAGCCCAGGCTGACAAGTGGGACTACCATGAAGAGATGAAGCGGACCATCGAAAACACCCCTAATCTGACCCTGCGCCAGGCAGTCGTTGACGACTTGATCGTTGAAGACGGGGAATGCCGGGGCGTGGTGACCAACACCGGGGCCCGCTACCGGGCCAAGAGCGTGGTCTTGACGACAGGGACCGCGGCCAGAGGGCGGATTTTTATCGGGGAACTGAACTACTCATCTGGCCCGAACAACACGATTCCAGCCATCAAGCTGTCTGAAAGCCTGGAGAGACTGGGCTTCAAGCTGCGTCGCTTTAAGACCGGGACGCCGCCCCGGGTCAACCGGCACACCATCGACTATTCCAAGACTGAAGAAGAGCCGGGTGACAAGGAGCCCCGCCACTTCTCCTTTACCAGCAGGGATGAAGACTACTTGACCGACCAGACTTCCTGCTGGATGACCTACACCAACCCGAAGACCCACGAAATCATCAATGAAAACCTGGACCGGTCACCGATGTTCTCCGGTGACATCGTCGGGGTAGGGCCGCGCTACTGCCCGTCAATTGAAACCAAGGTCGTCCGTTTCGCGGACAAGGACCGGCACCAGATCTTCCTGGAACCGGAAGGGCGGAAGACGGAAGAAATCTATGTCGGGGACTTTTCAACCTCCATGCCGGAAGAAGTGCAGCTGGAAATGCTGCACACGGTCGCTGGCCTGGAAAAAGTTGAAATGATGCGGCCGGGCTACGCCATTGAGTACGACGTGGTCGACCCATGGCAGTTGACCCACACTTTAGAAACCAAGCGGATCAAGCACCTGTATACGGCCGGGCAGATGAACGGGACTTCCGGCTACGAAGAAGCTGCCGGCCAAGGCCTGATTGCCGGGATCAACGCTGCTTTGAGCGCGGAAGGCAAGCCAGCCTTCACCCTGGGCCGGGATGAAGCCTACATTGGCGTCTTGATCGATGACCTGGTAACCAAGGGGACGGAAGAGCCTTACCGGCTTTTGACCAGCCGGGCTGAATACCGGCTGCTTCTCCGTCATGACAATGCTGACCTCCGTTTGACGGAAAAGGGGCATGACCTGGGCTTGATTGACGATGCCCGCTACCAGGAATTTTTGGCCAAGAAGGAACTGATTCAAGAAGACCTGGACCGGCTGGGCGAAATCACTGTCCACCCGACCATTGCCGTCAATGAATACCTGGCTGGTTTAGGCGAGACCGACTTAAACGGCGGGGTTAAGGCAGATGTCTTCCTCAGACGGCCAAAGGTGACGGTTGAAGACGTTGAGCGCCTGACTGGCCAGAAGCTGGCTGGCGACCGCTATGTCAAGGAACAGGTGGAAATCGATATCAAGTATGCCGGCTACATCAAGAAGCAGGAGATTCAAGTGGCCCGCCTGCGCCGGCAGGAAGCCAAGAAGATCCCAAAGGATATCGACTATGACCAGATCGAGGGCCTGGCTACGGAAGCCCGGGAGAAGTTCGCCAAGATCCGGCCAGAAACCCTGGCCCAGGCGGAAAGAATCTCCGGGGTCAACCCGGCTGACTTGGCCATCTTGAGCGTTTACGTGCAAAATGGCAAATACGCCAAGGTTCAGAAGTAAAGAGCAATAATTTTAAAAAGCAGACCAGAGATCCTGACCTGCTTTTTAAATAATCGATGGCTTTTATACTTTTTAAAAAATTAATAAAAACTTTACCAAAAAATATTCTCCGGAAGTTAGCTACTTTTTCACAATACAAAAAGGGAAGATAGCACAAATTTTTTATCCGGAAAAAGCAAGTTTGTGAATTAACTAGCTTAAAAAGCGGCTAATCCTTGCTATAGCGGCTTTTGATAGCACTTGCAAAAGTGAAAAAATGTGGTTTAATAAAGGGCTGTAAGTAATAATTTTTAAGGAGATTCACTTATGGCAAAAATTAAGGGCGCAAACGCCGTTTTAGATGTTATGTACAAGTGGGGCATTGACCACCTTTACGGAGATCGGAAGAGCGT
>SFHY01000110.1 GCA_004556255.1 Lactobacillus delbrueckii | reverse complement strand
GATCTTTTACTGTAACAGCTGAACAAGCCGCCGGGAAAAAGTCCCCCACCTGGTCATCTAAGCTGATTTTCCCCTCATCTATTTCTTTAAAAATCCCGCTGGCCGTCCCCACCACCTTGGTCAAAGAGGCCAGGTCATAGAATTGTCCTGGCTCAGCCTGGCCCAGGTAGTGCCGGCTGATCCTTCCCTGGTCAACTAAGGCATAAGAGACCCCGTTTACTATTTTTTGCTTAACCGCCTCTTTAAAAATGCCAGTGATTTTTTCTTCAATTTCTGCCATAGTCATTTTTTCCTCCTAAAAAAGAAAAAAGGCAGATCCGCAGATCTGTCCTCTTAGCTTATAGAACTAATTTCCGCAGGGCCTTGGCGATCCCGTCGCGCTCGTTGGTGTCGGTGACGTAGTCAGCCAGGTCCTTGATCTCGTCGATGGCATTGCCCATGGCCACCCGCTTGAAGTCAGGAATTTCAAACATGGACCGGTCATTGCCCTGGTCACCAAAGATCATGACTTCACTGTTTGACAGGCCCAGTCTTGAGGCCAGTTCGCTAACCGCGTAGCCCTTCGAAGCGGCCAGTGACCCGACTTCGACGACTTCCGGCCAGCTGCGGACAACCTCGTAGGACTGGAAGAACCAATCCGGCAGCCGGTTCCAGAGGCGGTCGACCTGGTCCGGGTCATCGCACTGGTAGACTGCCTTGGCAAAGGTAAAGTCCTTCTTGAAGTCGCTTCTGTCTTGAATCCAGAGCTGGTTCTTGGTTTCCGCCCCGTCGATCTGCAGGCGGATGGAAATCTTCTTATCCAAAGTGTAGAAGCGGTCTGGGGTTTCAAAGTCCAGGTTGACGTCACTGAGCCGCTGCATGTGCAGGAGGGTGTTGAAGTCGCCAAAGTCCAGTTCATGGCTGATCAGGACCCGGCCGTCTAAGTTCTGCACCACGGCTCCGTTGAAGAGGATCGCGTACTCTTCACTGCCGCTTAAGCCTAATTCTTCCGCGTAACCCTTAATGCCCGACAGGGGCCGGCCGGAAGTCAGCACAATCTTGATCCCGGCTGCTTTTGCTTCCTGCAGGGCCTTGTAAGTCCCTGGCAAAATCGTCTTGCTGTCAGTCAGCAGGGTGCCATCCAAGTCGATGGCCAGCATTTTAATCGCCATATTTTCCTCCTATGTAGTCCAAAGCCTGTTCTTACTTAATTATTGCAAAATTTTTTCCGCAAAAAAAGGAAAAAATCAGCCAAAAGAAAAGGAAAGCTCAATTTGAACTTTCCTTCTTCTCAACTTTACAGCTTTTTAACTTGCTTTTTTATTCGCCCATTTCCGTCGTAACTACCTTGACGATCCGGTCAACGTATTCCTGGGTGATTTCCTGGGTCGGACCTTCAGCCATAACCCGGAGCAGTTCCTGGGTACCTGAAGGGCGAACCAGGACCCGGCCGTCGCCAGCCATGTCTTTTTCAACGGAGTCAATCACGTCGACAACTGCCTGGTGGTTCTTCCAGCTGTTCTTGTCCTTGACTGGAACGTTGACCAAAACTTGCGGGTATTCCTTGAAGTCGGCCAAAAGTTCAGTCAAAGACTTGCCAGTCTTCTTCATCACCAACATCAGGTGAATCCCGGTCAGCATCCCGTCACCAGTGTTGTGGTAGTCGCTGATGATCACGTGGCCGGATTGTTCCCCGCCCAGGCTGTAGCCGTTTGCCCGCATTTCTTCAGATACGTAGCGGTCACCGACTTGGGTGCGGACATTCTTGATGCCCCGGCGCTCAAGAGCCTTGGTGAAGCCCAGATTACTCATGACGGTCGTCACGATCGTGTCCTTCTTCAAGCGGCCATGGTCAGCCAGGTAGGAGCCGATCACGTACATGATGTGGTCGCCGTCGACTTCATTGCCGTTTTCGTCAACCGCGATGCAGCGGTCAGCATCCCCGTCAAAGGCCAGGCCCAGTTGGGCACCCTGCTTGACGACTTCTTCTTGCAGGCGGTCAGTGTGGGTGGCCCCGCAGTGGTCGTTGATGTTCAGCCCGTTCGGGTGGGTTGAAATAGTGGTAAAGTCAACGTCCAGGTCAGCAAACAAACGGGAGATGAAGGCACTGGCTGCCCCGTTGGCCCCGTCAATTACGACCTTGATCCCGCTCAAGTCTTCTGGAATGGTGTTTTCCAGGAACTGGATGTACTTGTTGCTGCCATCGCGGAAGTCGGTTACCGTGCCCAGACCCTCTGCTGATGGCCGCGGCAGCATGTCCTGCTTAGCGTCGATCAGTTCTTCGATTTCTTCTTCCTTGGCGTCAGACAGCTTCAAGCCATCGCTGCCGAAGAACTTGATCCCGTTGTCTTCAACCGGGTTGTGGGAAGCGGAAATCTGCACGCCGGCGTCGGCCCCTTGGGCCCGGACCAGGTAGGACAGGCCAGGTGTGGTCATGACCCCGCATTCCAGAACTTCGATGCCGACTGACAGAAGACCTGAAATCAAGGCGTATTCCAGCATTTCACCAGAAATCCGGGTGTCTCTTGAAACCAAAACCCGGGCCTGGCCGCCGTCTTCCTTTTCCTTGGTCAGCACGTAGCCGCCCATCCGGCCCAGTTTAAAGGCCATTTCCGGAGTCAAAACCTTGTTCGCTTCACCGCGGACACCGTCAGTACCAAAATATTTAAGCATGTTGCAAAGAACCTTTCTTTTTTCTAGTTGTTCGAATCGCTGACTTCGATCTGGACGTCCACGCTGCCTGGTGAAATCCAGGCAACCCCGCTTGGAACTGGCAGGCGGAAGGACTTGGTGACCGAAGACTTGATATCAGTCAGATCAACATCCAAAGTCAGGGAACTGATCTTTTTCAGGGCTTCCTTTTGCCCATAGAGGGTAACTTTTTCCTCTTTGGCAGTCAAGGAGTATACTTTCTTGCTTGAACCATGGCTGGCATTCATCTTCAGCTTGACCGTCTTCTTGGAAACCGACAAAGGCAGGGTTACCCGGGCCGTTGCCGGACTGATCACCACGTTGAGCTGGTGGCCCTTGGCATCATAAGCAGCCAGGAGCACGTTTCGCCGCACCGTCTCGGTGCTGCCGTTTGGCACGACTAGCTGGGCCTGCACGTGGTCGATCGCTTTTACTTCGCTCTGGGCCCCGGTGACTTCAACCGTCTCCGGGCTGACTGTCGGCGTGCCGATGTCATAGCCTTGAGCAACAGCATTCTTATTATAACCTATTTGGACCGGCAAGGTGCGGGACTTTCGCTTTTGGATGTTGACTTTCACGCTTTTCTGCGAAAGTTTGTAGGAAACCTGGCTGGGCAAGCCGCTAACCTTAATTGGCACCTGGTGGCTGCCAACACCCAGCTTGCTCAAATCAATGTAGACCCGGAAGTTCTGGGTGTTAACGGCGGAAGTAACCAGGGCATTCGGTCCTTCCAGAGTCACCTTGACCTTGGATGGGTAGCCGGTGACGTAGTACTTGTCAGCATCCACCGACACCTGCAGGGCCATCTTCAAGCTCTGCTCAGTGCTTGCCGTTTCTTGCACCTTGGTTTGGTTGTTGGTATTAACCTGGGTGTTGTCAACGAAGGCAACCAAGACGATGGCTAAGAGCAGGGAAAAAAGCTTGTAGAACCATTTTTGCTCAATCAATTTGTGCATTATTTATCCCCCCAGTTCCAGATGCCCCGGGCCAGGCGGATTGGCCATGGCTGCTTCTTCTTTTCTTCAGTGACCAGTTCAGCCCGCAAGTACTTGAGGTATTCCTGCTGGCTGAGGTCAACCATGAACTGGCCGTTTCTGGTGATAGTCACCCCGCCCGTTTCTTCGGAAACAACCACGGTGATAGCGTCGGTGACTTCAGAGATCCCGACGGCTGCCCGGTGTCTGGTCCCCAGACTCTTGGGAATCATGGCATTGTCAGACAGGGGCAAGTAGGCGGAAGCCACCTGGACCCGGTTGTTCTTGATGATGACCGCCCCGTCGTGCAAAGGAGTGTTGGGGATGAAGATATTGATCAGCAATTCCCCAGTAACCAGGGCATCGAGCTTGATCCCGGTTTCCACGTATTCTTCCAGGCCGGTCTTTTGTTCCAAAGTAATCAAGGCCCCGATCCGGCGCTTGGACATGTATTGGATCGCCTTGTCCAGCTCCTTGACCAGCTTTTCCTGCTGCTCGCGCTCGCTGTTTTCCGAATCAGAAAACAGGGAGACCCGGCCTAGGCGCTCCAGGCCCCGGCGGATTTCCGGCTGGAAGATGACGATAATCCCGATGACTGACCAGGAAACGATCTGGTCCAAAATAAAAGTAACGGTCGTCAGCTGGGCCCAGCCGGCCAAGACCCGGGCCACCATGATCAAAATGATCCCGTTGGCCAGCTGGACAGCCTTGGTCCCCTTGATCAAAAGGGTCAGGTGGTAGATGAAATACCAGGTGATCAAGACATCCAGGACCACCGACAAGGTATGCCAGGTCCACAGACTTGCAAAATCAAACTGCATAAAATTTTCCCTTTCTGCCTCCCAAAAGAGGCTTCGGGCGCGCCGCAAAGCGCCAAAAAGTCAAACATGTGCCCCGGCCCGCAAAAGCCGGGGGTGCCGTCAGCGGTTTTCCCGCCGGCGGAGGATATCACACACGATGTCCACGTCTTTGGGCGTGTCCACCGATACGGTCTTGTAGGGGGAGAGCACCGCGTGCACGGTGTGGCCGTTCTCGATGAAGCGCATCAGGTCGTTTTCCTCGGCCTTTTCCAGGGCGCTCTTCGGGGTGGCGGCGTA
>SFHY01000109.1 GCA_004556255.1 Lactobacillus delbrueckii | reverse complement strand
AAAGCCCATAATAGTAATCGTTAAGAGAGGTGTAAGCGAATACAGATAAAGCTTACTGTTGGAGTGGAAGGAGATAACGATGAACGAAGATTCCAACAAAAAATTAACCGTCCGGGAGCGGTTAGCTTATAGTTTCGGGGCTTTCGGGAATGATGCCTTTTATGGTTTGATGTCCGGTTGGCTGGTGGTATTTATTACCTCACACTTGTTTGATACAGGTAATAAAGCAACTGACGCCAAAATGGTCAGCATTGTCACCATTTTGATGGCAGTTATCAGATTTGATGGCAGTTATCAGAATTATTGAATTGTTTATCGACCCCTTTATCGGGAATGCGATTGACAAGACTAAGACCAAGTGGGGGCACTTCCGTCCATGGATTGTGGCTGGTGGTTCAGTTTCAGCCATTTTCTTGTTGATCCTGTTTTCTACGATGGGGGACTTGTACAAAAAGAGTCCTGTCGGCTATATTGTTGTTTTTGCAATTCTGTACATCGTGATGCAGCTGTTCTACGCTTTTAAGGACACGGGTTTCTGGTCAATGATGCCATCCCTGACCTTGGATTCACGGGACTGGGAAAAGACGGCTACCTGGGCCAGAGTCGGCTCAACCTTAGGCGGCGGCTTGCTGGGGATCCTGGTGATGCCTGCGGTCGTTGCTTTCTCAGCAACTAAGACCACCAACGGGGACACCCGCGGCTGGTTCATCTTTGCCGCAATTGTCTGCATCATCGCCTTCCTGTCAGCTTGGGCAGTTGGCCTGAACAACCGGGAAGTAACCAGTGACATCCGGAAGAACACGGAAGATACCAGCTTAAAGGGAGTCTTTAAGATCCTGTCCGGCAATGACCAATTGTTATGGGTCGCAATTGCCTACCTTTGCTACGGCATTGCCGTTAACGTAACTGGCAGTCTGGAAATTTACTACTTTACTTATATTTCAGGTCAGGCGCAGGCCTTCTCCATTATGTCAACGATCAACGTCATCATGGGGGTTGTTGCTTCAGCAGTTTTTGCGCCAATTTCTAAGAAATACAGCCGCAAGGCGATGTTTGTCACTGCTTTGTGCCTGATGCTCGTTGGTCTGGGCATCTTCGCCATCGCCGGCAAGAGCGTGCCACTGGCAATTCTGGCCTGCGTAGTCTTCGGTTTGCCACAGCAGCTGGTCTTCCTGGTCGTTTTGATGACGATCACCGACTCAGTTGAATACGGGCAATTGAAGCTGGGTCACCGCGATGAAAGTCTGACCCTGTCAGTTCGTCCACTGATCGACAAGTTTGGCGGCGCCATCTCCAACGGGGTCGTTGGCCAAGTTGCCGTTATCGCCGGGATGACGACCGGTGCTACTGCCGCCTCAATTACCGCGGCAGACCAAGTCAAGTTCAAGATTGCCATGCTGCTTCTGCCAGCCATCTTCCTGATCTTGAGCATGATCATCTTCAGCAAGAAAGTAATCCTGACTGACCAAAAGCACGCGGAAATCGTTGCTGAACTGGAAGCCACTTGGGGCCAGCAGTTTGAAAACGAAGATTCCGAAACCGAAGCCGCGGAAGTTAAGGGCAACGGTACGGTTTTGACCACGCCTGTATCCGGTGAGCTGCTGCAGTTAAAGGACAGCAGCGATCCAAACGTTGCCAGCGGCAAGATGGGCAAGGGCTTTGCCATCAAGCCAAATGACGGCCGTGTCTACGCGCCGTTTGACGGTGAAGTTGCCGCAACCTTTGCCACCCGCCACGCGATCGGCTTGAAGAGCAAGGACGGCTTGACGTTGCTGATTCACATCGGGATTGACACGGCCAAGCTGAACGGGACCGGCTTCGTCCAATACGTCGTGCAAGGACAAGAAGTCAAGAAGGGCCAAGAATTGATTGAATTCTGGGACCCAACCATCAAGCAGCATGGCTTGGACGACACGGTTCTGGTTACTGTCATGAATTCAAAGGACTACCAGAAGCTGGCAGTAACTGAGAAGTTCGGCAAGACGGTTGCAGCCGGCGATCCAATTATGGAAATCGAATAAGCACGTTTTTGCCAAAAAAGATAAATTCAACAAGACGAGAAATAGGAAAGCATAAACAATTTAGGAGATAAAAATGTCTGAGTTGATCGAATTTGATGAAAAGCAGCAGGTCTTCCACCTGCACAACCAGGAAATTTCTTACATCTTCTCCATCGTTAAAGGCGGCACCTTGAGCCACTTGTACTTTGGCAAGCGGGTCAGAGGCTACCATGGGGAATTAGCCTACCCAGCCGTTGACCGCGGCTTCTCTGGCAACCTGCCAGGCGACTTGGACCGGACTTTTTCCCGGGACACCTTGCCTAAGGAATACAGCGGGGCCGGGGAAATGGACTACCACTCACCAGCTACCATTGTCCGCCAAGCCAACGGGTCAAATGCGGTCTTCCTGCACTACGCCGGCTATGAGATCGCGCCAGGCAAGCCAAAATTGCCAGGCCTGCCAGCTGCCTACGTTGAGAATGATGATGAAGCTGAAACCTTGACGGTCAAGCTGGTTGACGACTTGACCGGCCTTGAATACAACTTGCTCTATACGATCTACCGTGACCGCGACGTGATCGCCCGCAGCGTCCGGGTCGTTAACAAGGGCAAGGAAAGCATCCACCTGGAAAAGGCGGCTTCCATGCAGATGGACCTGGTTGGCCGGGACTTGGAAGCCATCACCTTGCCTGGGGCCCACGTCAATGAGCGCCACCCGCAAAGAAGCCGCTTGACTCAAGGCCGCCACGTCTTTGAATCCCGCCGCGGCACTTCCAGCCACCAAATGAACCCATTCGTCGCTTTGGTTGATCCGAAGACGGATGAGTTCAGCGGGGATGCCTCGGGCTTGGCCTTGGTCTACTCAGGCAACCACGAATTTGAACTGGAAAAGGATCAGCTGGATCAACTGCATGTCACGGTTGGGATCAACGAGTATAACTTCTCTTGGAAACTGACCCCAGGTGCCAGCTTCCAAACTCCAGAAGTCTTGCTGGTCTATTCAAACGCCGGCTTGAACGGGATGAGCCAGACCTACCACAGCTTGATTTTGGACCGGGTAATCCGCAGCAAGTTCAAGCGGTCTCCGCGGCCAATCCTGGTCAACAACTGGGAAGCAACCTACTTCGACTTCAATGAAGACAAGCTGAAGCCAATCGTTGACGAAGCTAAAAAACTGGGCATTGAAATGTTCGTTCTGGACGATGGCTGGTTTGGCCACCGCGATGACGACAATAGCTCCCTGGGCGACTGGCAGGTCTACGAGAAGAAGTTCCCGCAAGGCTTGAAGCACTTTGCTGACTATGTCCATGAACAGGGCTTGAAGTTCGGCCTGTGGTTTGAACCGGAAATGATCTCCTATGATTCTGACCTTTTTCTGGCTCACCCTGACTACTTGATGCACGTGCCAGGCAGAAAGCCAAGTCCATCCCGGAACCAATATGTCCTGGATCTGGGCCGGAAGGAAGTCCGTGACAATATTTTTGCCCAGATGACCAAGATCCTTGATGATGGTGGTGTCGACTATATTAAGTGGGATATGAACCGTCACCTGTCTGACATCTATGAAAGCGACCTGCCTGCTGACCAACAAGGAGAAGTTTACCACCGTTATGTTTTGGGCCTATATGACCTGTCTGAGCGTTTGGTCGACCGTTATCCGGACATCTTGCTGGAAGGCTGCTCAGGCGGTGGTGGCCGCTTTGACATCGGCATGGCCTACTACTGCCCGCAAATCTGGGCCAGCGACAACAGCGACGCGATTGCCCGCCTGGTCATCCAATACGGCACCAGCCTGGTCTACCCGCAGTCAATGATGACCTCCCACGTTTCCGTTTCGCCAAACGAGCAAAACGGGCGGATCACGCCATTTGACACCAGAGGTGCCGTAGCCATGTGCGGCGACTTGGGCTATGAATTGGACTTGACCAAGATGTCTGATGAAGACAAGGCAGCGGTTAAGCAGCAAGTGGCTGACTACAAGCAGATCCGTGGGCTGACCCAATATGGGAAGTTCTACACTTTGAAAGCTCCGCTTGATAGTAACCAAGCTGCTTGGATGACAGTCAGTGATGACCAGAATGAAGCCGTGGTTACGACGGTTAACATCATGTCCTACGCCCAGCCATACCTGACCAAGACCAAGCTGGCCGGGCTGGACCCAGACAAGAACTATGAAGATCTGGCCACCGGCAAAGTCTACGGCGGGGATGAGCTGATGAATTTGGGCTTCTATGATCCAACCCAGCCTCGTAAAGACTTTACTGCTAAGATGTATCACTTCAAAGCACTTACTGATTAGCAGTAACCAACATCCTATAATATTTCCAAAAAAATTTCGTACAAGCAGAAGCAGTTTCCTTCGGGAAGCTGTTTTTGCGTGGAAAAAGTTAAAAATAGAGAAATTGATCTAAATAGTAGATAGGTCAATAAAATAAATAACGAATTATGACGGAAAAGTCAGAATCCTGTTGTCAAAATAATCTTTTAGGATAATAATGGTTAATATAGAATAAAGCACTTATGGATGTAGGATGTGTTGCGTAGAATGAAGAAAAAATTGGGCCGCTTGCTAGTATTGCTGTTTGTTTTCCTGTGCAGCTCTTTAGTCATCGCGTTTATTGTCAAGCGTGACTGGGACAACCTCAATGAGCGCCGGCAGGCCCAGACCAAGCTGAACACCCAGCTGGCCAGCGACTACTTCAAAAAGGAGCTGGCGGAAGCGCAGAATGTTACGGAAAGCATAGAATCCGGCACTGTTGGCAACGGCGGTG
>SFHY01000108.1 GCA_004556255.1 Lactobacillus delbrueckii | reverse complement strand
CTTAATATGTGGTTTGCTTTGGCACGCACTGTGTGAGCCTGATTCCAATGTTGGTGGAATTGGGCTTTTTTGTTTGCTATTCAAGCCAGTCGTAGCTGTTGAAGAACTGTTCCAGCTGGTAGTCGCTGCCGTTTTCGCTGTCCTTGAGCAGCTGGGCGATCCGCTTTTTGCCAATTTTTTTGACCAGCAGCTGTTTGACGGCCTGGTTAATGATGGCGTCCCTGTCTGTCCCGCTTTGGTCTTGGTAGGCTTGAAGCAGGATGGCCAGGTCGTCGTCTAGGTTGAATTTGACTTTAGTCATGTGGTTCACCTCCTCGCTCTTTTTAGGGAAATTATAACATTCTTAAGCATTTTTCTGCCCTAAGAGGGAATAAAATTGACCTGGATCAATTTTTGCTAGAAAAAAACTTGCTATACTTAAACTATCAAAAAATAAGTAAGTCCGATGGGGAGGTAACAATATGGTTAAAATGACTTTTAGTCCGGAAGCTGGAGAATTTTTGCAAAAGAAGCAGGGAGACAAGGCAGTCTTGCTCCTGGCTTTGAATGACGGGTCCAACAAGTACTCGCTGCAAGGCGGGACTTGCACGATCGGGGCTAACTTCCAGTTCGTCGCTTTGGACCAGGCTGACCCGGACTACCAAATCAAGATCGACAACGCTTTGGGCTTGGACTTGTACACGGGCCAGGCGGAAATGGGCTTCTTAGATGACAGCTTGAGCGTCGGCGAACAGTACGGGATGCTGTCCTTGAGCGACGGCAGCGGCTTGATCGACAGCGCGGTCGGCGTCAACGTCTACGAGCCAAGCGAACTTACCGCTGAACAGATTCAAAACGGCGCCAGCTGCTAAGAACATGAAAAAACATGACTTCGGAATTTGCCGGAGTCATGTTTTTTGTTTTGCTCGGATTAATTTCTTCTAGGCAGGTTGGTGTCGTTTTCGGCTTCCTTGATGGCGACTTCGTTGGCACGGAGAATTTTAATCCGCTTCTCCAAAGTTTCCCTGGTGTAATCAATGACCAGTTTGGTGAAGGGCGCTTCGTTGCCGTTTTCCTGGTAGTCGCTTAAGGCCAGCATGTACTGTTCCCGGGATTTCGCGTCGGGCTGGATGTTGATCACCGGGTAGCCGCTCTCTGTCAAAGCGAAGTTCATTAAAAGGCGGGCGGTCCGGCCGTTGCCATCTGAGAAGGGATGAATGCTGACAAATTTCCGGTGCAGGTCAGCCGCGTACTGGACGGGATGCTCTGCTTTTATCGCGGTTCGGGCCCAGTCGATCAAGTCAGCCATGGCTTTTTCTTTTTCCAAAGTAGCTAGCCGGTTTAAATCTCTGACTACGGCCTGGGTTAGCGGCTCCTTTTGCGTAGCCAGGTCGATCATGTAGTCGTAGGCTTGGCTCAAATTTACGGCTTCAAGGGTTTCAGTCAAAGATTTGCCGTGGATGGTAATGCCGGCATTGATGATGGAGTCGGTCTCGTATCTGGTAAGCGTGCTGCCTTCAAGAGCGTTTGAGGTCCAGACGTGTTCCAAACGGATATCTTGGTTTAGCAGGTCAACTTGTTCTTTGCTCAAGGGCCGGTATTTGGCCATGTCATTTTTTAAAGCTGTCAGCTCGGCCAGTTCTTTAGGAAAAAGTTCAGTCATGCTTGTCCCCTTCTTTTTTACTGGAATTAAGTCATTCTACCATCATTTTAACCGAAATGCGGAGTCATGTTTTTTGTTTTGCTTGACAGAAGCTGGGAGAGAGATTATTATGACAACATGTCATATGACAAGTTGTCATATTTTTGCATAAGGAGACGGATAGATGACTGTTCTTGAATTGAAAGACGTCAAAAAGTACTACAAGATGCCGGGCGGGGGCCAGTACGAGGCCTTGCGCGGGGTCAACGCGAAATTTGCCGCCGGGGAAATGGTCGCCATCGTCGGGGAATCTGGGTCAGGCAAGTCGACCTTGATGAACACGATCGGGGGCCTGGACTCTGACTTTGAAGGGGCTATTTTATACGAAGGGAAGAACCTGCGCGATTTTTCCCAAAAGGAAATGGTCAACTATCATAAGAAATCAATCGGTTTTATTTTTCAAAACTTCAACTTGATTCCCCACCTGGACTTGATCGACAACGTGTCAATCGCCATGACCCTGTCCAACGCGGATGAAAAAACGCGCCGTGGCCGGGCGGAAGAGCTCTTGACCCAGGTGGGCCTGAAGGACCACATGCACAAGAAGCCCGACCAGCTGTCCGGCGGGCAGAAGCAGCGGGTGGCCATTGCCCGGGCTTTGGCCAATGACCCCGACGTGATCATCGCCGATGAACCAACTGGGGCCCTGGACGCGGACACGACTGACGTGATCTTGAACATGATCAGAGACATCGCGGCTTCAGGCAAGCTGGTTTTGATGGTTACCCACTCAGACAAGGTGGCCAGCCACTGCAGCCGGGTTCTGCGGATCGACCAGGGGCAGATCGTCAGCGACCAGGAGCAAAAGCCCCTGGACCACCACCTGGAGCAGAGAACTGAAGTTAAGATCCAGCAGATGAGCCTCTTTAAGGCGATCTCTCTGGCTTTTAAGAACATGAAGGCCAAGTTCGGCCGTAATGCCCTGGTTTCAACTGGGATGGGGATCGGGATCATGTCCGTGATTCTCATGCTCAGCCTGGGCAAGGGGGTTACCTCTTATGTCAGCGGGCAGATGAACACCTACTCCAACCCCCTGGTCGCGGAAATCCAGAAGACTTCCAGCCAGAAGATGCGCCAGCAGGGGATGCAGGCCCAGCAGACAGGGGACAAGGCAGCCCTAGCCAAGCAGCAGCAAAACAATATGGCCTCCCTATCCGGGACCAGCAGCGCTTCGGCTTTTAGCAAGAAGGACTTAAAGAAGCTGGAGAAGATCTCCCATGTCAAAAAGCTGCAGAAGGGCTACAGTGCGATCTCCCTGGGGACCAACCAGCTGAAATATGGCAAGAAGACGGCCAGCATGATCTACCTTAAGACGGTCAACGACGGGATCGCCAAGTCAGAGATCAAGAAGGGCCGCCTACCTAAGGCGAACAAGAACGAAGTCATGATCGACAGTGGCAGCGCCGACAACTTGGGCAAGAAGATCTTAGGCAAGAAGGTCAAGGCAAGTTTGCAGATCGGGACCAAGACCATCACCAAGACGGTCAAGGTAGTCGGGATCTATGAAGCTTCCGGTTCCGGCCAGGTCAGCACCCTGCTTTTGCCCTACAGCGACCTGGCAAAAATCTTCAAAGACAACGGCTTGACCTTGAAGGCAAACGTGGTCTACTTGACGGCAACTGACAAGCAGTACACCTCTTCTATCAAGCAGGCAGCCAAGGACAAGGGCTTTGCTGGCTCAATGCAGGAGCAGATGACGGAAATGTTTGACAGCATCTTGAGCGTTTTGACTTACGTTCTGACGGCTATCGCGGCAGTTTCCCTTTTGGTTTCAGCTATCATGATCCTGGTCGTCTTGAACATCTCGGTAGTCGAAAGAACCCAGGAAATCGGGGTCATGAAGGCCCTGGGTGCCCGGCGCAAGGACATCCGGCGGATCTTCTCCAGTGAAGCCTTTTTGCTGGGCCTGGCTTCCGGGATTGTCGGCATTGCTCTGACCTGGCTTTTGGCCCAGGGGATCAACAGCTTCACCCAGTCAGCCTTTAAGGCGGCCGTGGTCAGCTTGACCCCGCAATATGCCTTGACTGGTTTGATCATCAGTATTGTCATCAGCATGATTGCCGGGATCCTGCCAGCCAACCACGCTTCCAAGCTGGACCCAGTTGAAGCTTTGCGGAAGGAGTAAAAAATGCCCAGCCAGACTTTTTTCAACCTGCCTAAGGAAAAGCAGGACCGGATTATGGCAGCGGCCCGGGAGGAATTTTTTACCCACAGCTTCGATGAAGCTTCCATCAACCGCTTGATCAAGGCGGCGGGAATTCCCCGGGGGAGCTTTTACCAGTATTTCGCGGACAAGGAAGACGTCTACTTTTACCTGGGTGAGCAGATCAGCCAGAGAATGATGGAAGGGGCCCGGAAAGAATTAGCTGCTTGCGGCTATGATCCTTTTGCCCTGGCCAGGAAGGTCCTGCCCCAGTGGCTGGATGAAATCTTCTATGGGGAAAACGCGGCCTTCTTCTACCGGAAGATCGACATGCTGCACTCCCAGCAAGTGCCCCGGCCCAAGCGGACAGAAGACCCGCTGGCCTGCCTGTCGGCTCAGGAGATCAAGGCTTTGACTGCTAAGGTTGCTTTGCGGGACCGGACTGACTTGGAGTTTCTCTTGCACAGCCTGCTCTTGGCCTTCCTCAGCTGTATTAGTGAAGGGGCAGGAGACTATGAAGCCGGCCGGCCCGTCGACACGGCCAAGCTGGCCCAAGTCCTGGACCGCCGCTTGAGCTACCTGGAAAATGGCTTTAAAAAGAAATCCGATTAGAATAAGAGCAAGAACTAAGAACCGTGGATTTAGTCCGCGGTTTTTCTTTTTTTACCGGGAAATAACATTTTTTGAAAAAAGTTTTCCGGTAAAAATGACCTAAAAGCGAACTAAACAGTAGCTTCTCCCGGCTTAAGCCAGATAAAATTAAACAAAAGGCAAAAGAAAGAAAAAGCAAAAATGACAACTAAGCCGTGTGTTCACATAATAAACCGAATAAAATGACCAATTTGACGAAAGGATAAAAAGAAGGTAAAGTATTATTTGTCTTGAAACGAGCCAAGTGCTTGAAACAAGACAAAAATAAATATCAAAAAACTTGTTGACAAGAAGTCA